>JAENJB010000079.1 GCA_016844565.1 Dehalococcoidia bacterium | reverse complement strand
AAGGGTCTGGTGACCATGGCGCTTGGAGGTGCGGTCTCCGGGGAACTGGATATGCTGACCCAGGACATGGTGAAATCGGCGGCGGCCAAGTACGTCCCCCTGAAGCAGGTCGAGGCGATGGGACGGTGCCTCGGAGCGAAGCTGGGAGACCTCATCCTCATCGTGGCCGGCAAGACCGATGTGGTGAACAAAACTCTCTCCTACCTGCGCGCCGAGATGGGGCGCCGCCTGGGTCTCATCGACCCCGACCTGATGGCCTTTTCCTTCATCGTGGGTTTTCCTCTCTTCGAGTGGAACGAGGAGGTGAAGCACTGGGAGCCGATGCACCATCCTTTCACCGCTCCGGTGGCAGAGGATATCCCGTTCATCGATACCGATCCGTCTCGGGTGCGTGGACAGCACTACGACATTGTCTGCAACGGGTACGAGATCTCCAGCGGCAGCATCAGGATTCACACTCCCGAGCTGCAAAGGAAGCTGTTCCATATGCTGGGATATACCGATGAGGACATCATGGCCAAGTTCGGTCATATGCTGGAGGCTTTCGAGTACGGGGCTCCGCCCCATGGCGGCATCGCCCCCGGAATCGACCGTCTGGTGATGCTCCTGGCGAATGAGACCAGCATCCGTGAGGTCATTCCCTTCCCCAAGAACCAGGCGGCGCAGGATGTGATGACGGATGCTCCCTCGCTGGTGTCTCCGGAGCAGATCAAGGAGCTCGGCTTGAGACTGGTGGGAGAGACGGAACACGAGGTTGTCTAAGCTAATCTATCTCGACCACGCGGCGACGACGCCGGTGCACCCGAAGGTACTCGATGCCATGTTGCCGTATTTCTCCGAGAAGTATGGCAATCCTTCCAGTATCTATTCAATTGCACAGGAGTCGCGTCAGGCACTGGAGGACGCCCGCACCTCGGTGGCCGGCATCCTGGGTTGTCCTGCCCGTGAGGTCGTCTTCACCAGCGGCGGCACGGAGTCCAACAACACCGCCCTCAAGGGTGTGGCCCTGGCATCCCGAAAGAGCGGCGACCACATAATCACCTCCGCTATCGAGCACCATTCCGTGCTCGAAGCCTGTCATCTGCTGGAGAAGCTGGGCTTCCAGATCACTCGACTGCCGGTGGATGGTCACGGCCTGGTCAAGATGGAGGAACTGGAGAAGGCTCTTACTGAGAGAACGGTCCTGGTGAGCATAATGCTGGCTAACAACGAGGTGGGCACGGTCCAGCCGGTAGCGGACATTGTCCGCCTCGTGAAAAAGAAAGCGGAGTCTCTGGGCCGGCAAATCATCTTCCACACAGATGCCGTGCAGGCGGTGGGTTTCGAAGACCTCGACGCTGGTAAGCTGGGCGTTGACCTGCTCAGCCTGTCGGCCCACAAGTTCTATGGGCCGAAGGGGGTAGGGTTGCTGTATATGAAAAAGGATGTCCCCTTCCTGCCCCATCAGGGCGGAGGTTCTCAGGAGAGGAACAAGCGGGCCGGGACTGAGAACGTGGCCGGCATCGTTGGACTGGCGGAAGCCATGAAGCTGGTGGTGGGAAGTCGTGAATCCAACGTCCAACATTGCCGTGGCCTGCGGGACAAGCTTATAGAAAGGATACTGGCCAAAGTGCCGGGGGCGCATCTCACCGGCCACCCAGCCCGGAGGCTGGCATTCAATGCCAGCTTCTGCTTCGATGCGGTGGAGGGTGAGTCCATCCTGCTCCATCTTGATTTCGCCAACGTGGCCGCCTCCAGCGGCAGTGCCTGCGCTGCCGGGTCGCTCGAACCGTCGCATGTTCTTCTCGCTATGGGTATCCCCGGCGCCCTGGCCCACGGCAGCCTCCGTTTCACCCTGGGCAGCCAGAATACGGACGAGGAGGTAGACTATGTCCTTTCCCTCCTGCCGGACGTGGTGGAGAAGTTGAGGGCGATATCGCCCCTCGTCCCGCCGGCCCGGAGACCATGCTGAGGTTGGATGACGGGCGTCAAGAGGGCCGTGAGGACATCTCGAAAACTCACTACCCCATCTCCTTGAAAAGGAGATGGGGATACAGGGGGATAGGTTGTATACTGATATAGCCAAAGACCATTTCGCGCACCCGCGCAACGCCGGCGTCATGCCTGACGCCCAGGGCGAGGGCAGCCAGGAGAACCCGGCCTGCGGCGATCTGCTGAAGGTCTTCATCAAGGTGAATGGCGGGCGCATCGCCGACATCCGTTTTCAGGCCTTCGGCTGCTCGGCCACCATCGCCTCCGGCAGCATGATCACGGAGATGGCCAAGGGGAAGTCTCTGTCGGAGGCGCTAGCTATTTCCGACCAATCGGTCTCTGAGGCACTGGGAGGGTTGCCGCCCAACAAGAGGCATTGCTCTACCCTCGCTGCGGAGACCCTTCACCAGGCTATCGAGGACTACCGGAAGAAACTTTGACTCCAAGGCTGCCAGCCTATAGAATGTCTGCTGGTCTTTTCTAAGTGGAGAGGAGAACACCAGTGGCCCCGAAAAAGTCATCATCAAATGATGGCCCGAGCAGTCTTGGCGAAGCGGCCACCAGGTATCTCTCTCAGCTAGCTCCTGAGGAAAGGGAATCCAGACAGCAAGAGGTCTATCGCTTCGTGAAATGGTTCGCATTTCAGAAGAGCCTGGATGAGATTCCGGTCCAGGAGATAGCGCACTACGCTCAGAAGGAGGCTATTGCTGGAGGGGATTATCAGTTCCGGCTGAAACCAGTGAGAGATTTTCTAACCTATGCCAGAAAGGAAAAGCTGTGCTCCTCCGGTCTGGCGGTCCATCTCAAGACGAGCATGGAGAACTCCCGGTCCAGGAAGTCGACGGTCAAGCGAGGCGGGCAGCAGCAGCTGGTGCACATGACCGCTGAGGACTTTGACGCTCTGCAGCAGCAATTGGCACGGTTGAAAGAGGAGAGACCGCGCGTGGCTGAGGAGCTGCGTCGCGCCGCCGCGGACAAAGACTTCCGAGAGAACGCTCCTCTGGATGCCGCTCGTGAGCGCCAGGGACACATCGAAGCGAAGATTCGAGAGCTGGAAGCCACTCTGGCGGGGGCCATGATAATCGGAGGCTCCCGGACGGAGCTATGCAAGGCCGATATCGGCGATACCGTCACCGTGCACGATCTGGCCTCCCAAGAGCATATCAGCTACACGCTGGTCGGTCTCACCCAGGTGGACCCGGTCAGAGGCAAGATCTCTCACCTGTCTCCCATCGGCAAGGCCCTGGTGGGACATATTGAGGGGGAGACGGTGGAAGTGGTGGCTCCCATAGGTGTGCAGCGCTACCGCATCGAGAAGATACAGCGGTGACTGATAGATGTGTTTGATTCTCATGTCTGTCATTCCCGCGCAGGCGGGAATCCAGGGGAGGAAAGGGATGAGATTGCTTCGCTGCGCTCGCAATGACAGGGGGTTGAAAATGGTTGGTCGGGGTGAGAGGATTTGAACCTCCGGCCACCTGAACCCCATTCAGGTGCGCTACCAGGCTGCGCTACACCCCGAACCTTTTCTATGCTGGTATCCTACCATAATTGCAGTGCCAAGACAAAGGGAGAGATTTGAAACAGAAGCGCATTCCCGTAGCGCCTAAGATAAAGCCCCGGCAGAGGGCGCCTTCGTGGCAGCGCCAGAAGAAGATGCAGCGCTGGATACTCATCGCAGGCATCGCGGTCATTGCCGTCATCGTCGGCATAGTCTCCTTCGGCTTCTACAGCACTCAACTTCGGCCCAGACTGCAACCGGTGGCGAAAGTGGCCGGCAAGACCTTCGACATGGGCTACCTGATGGACATGATTGACTATGCCGGGTTGGGGAGCAACCCGGCCATAGCGCGTGGCATGACCGACCGGCTGGTGGAACTCATCTGGGACAACGAGGTCTTGCTCAAGGGGAGCAAGGAATTCGGCGTGTCCGTCACCGACGAAGAGGTCTCCAAGCTGCTCAAGGATCGCAATCTGTCCGGCAGCCGGGCCGCCAGAAACATGGCGAGGGCGGAGCTCCTGTCAGGCAAGATTTTCGAGCAGCAATTCAAGCCGAAGGCTCCGGCCTCGGCTCCTCAGATAAGAGCCCAGGCGATGCTCCTAGCCAGCCGGGATAAAGCCCAGGAGGCCGGGAAGAGGCTTGAAGCCGGGGAGAGCTTCGCTGACATAGCGAAGAGCCTCACCGAGGTTACTCAGCTCAAGGAAAAGGGTGGTGAAGTGGACTGGGTGCCGCAGGGTGTCATTACCGACGGCTTCGACCAGGTGGCCTTCGGGCTGAAGCCGGGTGAGATGAGCCAGCCTGTCCTGGACGAGAAGGCTGTCAAGACGGGCGGGCACTGGATAATCAGAGTGACGGAGAAGGATGAGGTTGGGATGCGGGTCGAGAGGATACTGCTGGGCAGCAAGGAAGAGGCCCAGAAGGTCAAGGAGCAGATTGAAGCCGGCGCCGGCTTTGCCGCTCTCGCCAGGGAGCTGTCGCAGGACTTCGACACGAAAGACAAGGGTGGCGACCCGGGCAAGAAGGCGAGTTCGACGCTGTCCCCGAAGCTGGCTGAAGCAGCCCTGGGCCTGGAGCTGAACAAAGTGAGCGAGCCCATCTTCGACGACAGCGTGTCTACCGAGGGCGCCTACTGGATTATCAAGCTCGTGGAAGGCCCCGTCGAGAAGGAAGTGAGCGACGAGAACAAGGACCTCGTCGCCAGGAATCTGCTCAGCAAATGGTTCTTATCGATGAGGGAGAAGATCCCATTCGAGAACCTGCTTGACGATGCCAAGAAGGACTGGGTCGTCGAGCAGTTGTCTTCCCGGTAGAGTACCTGAGGTCATGTCAAGATGAAGAAAGGTATCGGCATTGGACTACTGGGACTGGGGGTGGTGGGCAGCGGTGTGGCCCAGGTCCTTCTTCAAAAGGCGGACTTCTTGGAGAGACAGGCAGGGAGTCCTCTTTCGCTGAAGAGGGTGCTGGTCCGCCATCCGGGCAAGAGGCGCTCGCTCAAGATCGCGCCCGCGTTGCTCACTACGAGGGCTGAGGACATCCTGCAAGATCCGGCGGTGGACATTGTGGTTGAGGTAATCGGCGGCGAGAGTCCGGCCCGGGAGTACATCAGGGAAGCGCTGCAGCGGGGCAAGAGCGTGGTCACGGCGAATAAAGAGGTGATGGCCAAGTACGGGCCCGAGCTGCTGTCCCTGGCCGGAGAGAAGGGAGTGTTCCTCCATTTCGAGGCCAGCGTCGGCGGCGGCATTCCGCTGATAGCCCCTTTTCAGCGGGACATCCGGGCCAACGACATCCGGGGCATCCATGCCATTATCAACGGGACGTGCAACTACATTCTCACCCGCATGGCGCGGGAGGGGGCCGAGTTCGCCGAAGCTCTCAAGAGCGCCCAGGAGTTGGGTTATGCTGAAGCTGACCCTACCAATGACATCGAAGGCATAGACGCCAGCTACAAGCTGGCCATCCTCGCCTCGCTGGCCTTCCAGATGGTGGTTCGCCCGGAGGATGTCTATCGTGAGGGAATCTCGCGGCTGGCGCTGCGTGACTTCAAGTTCGCGCGGGAGCTGGGCTATGCCATCAGGCTGCTGGCCATAGCCAAGCGGGACGGCGACTCTGTCGAGGTCCGGGTCCACCCGGTGCTCCTGCCCGAGGACTATCTGCTGGCCAAGGTGGACGGGGTATTCAACGCCGTCCAGGTGGAGGGCGACCTGTTCGGGAAGCTCCTCTTCTACGGACAGGGAGCGGGCGCCCTGCCGACCGCCAGCGCTGTGGTGACCGACATCCTGGCCATCGCGCAGAAGCTCCGTTGCGCGGCTCCCGATAGCTCTCGAGTGTCGTTCGACCAGCAACTCCGCGCATCAAGCCCATGGCCGAGATCAGGCCGCGCTACTATCTGCGGATGAATGTCGCCGACCGGCCGGGGGTGCTAGCTCAAATATCCCGCGTCCTGGGGGACAACCTCATCAGCATCTCATCGGTGATTCAGAAGGAATCGGACCCCACCGCGCAGACGACCGAGCTGGTGATTATGACGCATCCCGCCTTGGAGAGAGACATGCAGAAGGCGCTGGCCGAGACGGAGCGCCTGACTGTGGTCAAGGAAGTCAGCAATTTCCTTAGAGTGGAAGTATAGATGAAAGACGGCGTCTTAGCCCGCTACCGGGAGTTACTGCCGCTAACCGCGGCCACACCGCAGGTCAATCTGGGTGAAGGGGACACCCCTCTGGTCAGGTCCCGCTACGTGGAGAAAGAGGTGGGCTGTGGGGAGCTGTACTTCAAGCTGGAGGGCTGCAATCCCACCGGCTCTTTCAAGGACCGGGGCATGGTACTGGCGGTGGCCAAGGCTATGGAGGCTGGCAGCCGCAGTCTGATATGCGCCTCCACCGGCAACACCAGCGCCTCGGCGGCTGCCTATGGCGCCCGTAGCGGGCTGGATGTGGCAGTGATCATCCCGGGGGGGAAGATATCGGTGGGCAAGCTGGTGCAGGCCATTGTCTATGGTTCCAGGATAATAGCCCTGGCTGGCAACTTCGACCAGGCTCTCAGCCTGGTGCGCCAGCTGACCGAGAAATACCCGGTCACGCTGGTGAACTCCATAAACCCCTACCGTCTGGAGGGGCAGAAGACCGCCGCCTTCGAGGTGGTGGATGTCCTGGGGGATGCCCCGGACTATCTCTTCATTCCGGTGGGCAACGCCGGCAACATCACGGCCTACTGGAAGGGCTTCAAGGAGTATTACAAACTGGGGAAATCGAAGCGGCTGCCGAAGATGATGGGGTTCGAGGCGGAGGGTGCCGCCGCTATCGTGCGCGGTCGTGTTATAGATGAGCCCGACACCGTCGCCTCGGCCATACGCATCGGCAATCCGGCCAACTGGAAGCTCGCCGAGGCGGCGCGGGACGAGTCCAAAGGCACGATTGATTTTGTGACTGACGAAGAGATACTGGCGGCCTACCGGACGCTGGCGAGCAAGGAGGGCGTCTTCGGCGAGCCGGCCTCGGGGGCGTCGGTAGCCGGCCTGATAAAGCTGCGCCGTAAGGGGATGGACTTCTCAAGGCGCCGGGTGGTCTGCGTGATAACCGGCTCCGGCTTGAAAGACCCCGATGTGGCACTGAAAGCGGCGCCGCCCCTCACCGAGCTGCCCGTGGACCTGAAGGCGGTGGAGAAGGCCCTTGGCTGGGGTTGATAACTCACCCTGTCATTCCCGCGAAGGCGGGAATCCAGGGAGGAGAGGACCCGTTTTCGGGAGAAGAGAATGGACGCCAAGCGAATAGAGAAAGCCGTGGCCTCCATTCTGGAGGCCATTGGCGAGGACCCGAAGAGGGAGGGCCTGGCCGGTACCCCCGGCCGCGTCGCCGAGATGTACGGCGAGCTTTTCTCGGGCATGAACCAGGATCCCGAGGAGGACCTGTCGGTTGGCTTCGAGGAAGGGCACCGCGAGATGGTTATCCTGAGGGGCATACCCTTCTACTCCATGTGCGAGCACCATCTTCTGCCGTTCTTCGGCGTTGCCCATGTGGGCTATATTCCCAATACCAACGGGCGTGTGGTGGGTGCCAGCAAGCTGGCGAGGGTGGTGGAGATTTTCGCCAAGCGGCTTCAGATCCAGGAGCGGATGACCTCTCAGATTGCCGAGGCAATCATGAAGGCGCTGAAAGCGGATGGCGTGGCGGTGGTGATTGAGGCCGAGCACCTGTGCATGACCATGCGGGGGATCAAGAAGCCGGGAAGCAACGTCATCACCTCGGCCACGCGTGGTATCTTCCGCACGCGGGCGGCCACCAGGGCCGAGTTCTTATCTTTGGTGCAGGGGAAGTAAAGTAACAGAAAAGCAAATTTCTGTTAAGGGATAAGCATGGAAAAGAAGGCTAATATTATGACCTGCCACCAATAGTGATCCCACTTGTTAAGTTGATCCCACCACCATCTCGTGGTTTACGGCCAAGTCTTTTTTCGATATCCAGCACATGCAAGGTGGTCTTAAGCACAGCATCTGGATTGATGCTCATGGAGTCGATGCCGATCTCTACAAGATACTCGGCCATCTCCGGGTAGTCTGACGGAGCTTGCCCACAGAGCCCCGAATGCCGTTTGTTCCGCTTGCAACCTTCGACTGAGAGGCGAATCATTTCTTTTACTCCGGCGTCACGCTCGTCGTACTCAAAAGCCACGATTGCGGAGTCACGGTCCACCCCCAGGACAAGCTGGGCAAGATCATTGGAGCCAATTGAGAAACCATCGAAGTGCTCGGCGAAGGCATCGATCTGTATAACATTATTGGGGATTTCACACATAACATATATTTCAAGGCCATTTTTTCCCCGCTCCAAACCAAATTCCGCCATTTTTCCAATTACCTGTGCTGCTTCCTCAACTCTCCGACAGAAGGGGATCATGAGCTTAACGTTGGTAAGCCCCATCTCGTCTCGAACCCGCTTCATGGCGGCGCATTCCATTGCGAAGCCCTCAACATAAGCAGGGTGAGCATAGCGAGATGCCCCACGAAAGCCCAGCATCGGATTGTACTCGTCAGGCTCAAAGAATTACCCGCCCAAGAGGCTGGCGTACTCAT
>JAENJB010000078.1 GCA_016844565.1 Dehalococcoidia bacterium | reverse complement strand
TGGTGCTCCACCAGTTTGGAGATGGCTTCCCTAATCATGTCGGTTGTTCCTCTCTAAGGCGCCTGTGGCGCAAAGAAATCCTGCCATCATGCTTGCTTCACGCGCGACTCCACTCTGGTCTCTGCCAGGCGGACGGCGTTCTCGAGCACCTCGATCTTCTTCAGGCTCTCCTCGTACTCTCGTTGCGGCACGGAGTCGGCCACAATACCGGCTCCTCCCTGGTAGTAAACGGTATTGCCGATCTTGACAATGGTGCGGATGGTGATACACGTGTCCATATTGCCATTGAAGCTGAAGTGGCCCACCGCTCCAGCGTAAGGGCCCCGCTTCAACTGCTCCAGCTCGTTGATGATTTCCATGGCTCTTATCTTGGGCGCTCCGGTTACCGTTCCGGCGGGGAAGCCGGCGCGGAGCAGGCTGAAGGCATCCTCACCGGCGCGTAGCTTACCCTCTACGGAGGACACTATATGCAGCACATGGGAGTACTTCTCAATCTCCATGAGCAAGGGCACCTTGACGCTGCCCGGACGGCACACCCTGCCGAGGTCGTTTCTGCCCAGGTCAACCAGCATGATGTGTTCGGCCCGTTCCTTGGGGTCAGCCAGGAGCTCGGATGAGAGGGCCTTGTCCTCTTCGTCGCTGGCTCCCCGCGGCCTGGTGCCGGCGATGGGGCGGGTGAAGGCGGTGCCGTCCTCCAGTTTTACCAGCATCTCCGGGGACGACCCGATCAGCTGAAAGCCGCCGAAGTCGAGGTAGAACATATATGGCGACGGGTTGATCATGCGCAGGGTGCGGTAAATGGAGAAGGGCCGGGCTTCGGTCTGGCGACGTAGCCGCTGGGAGAGGACTACCTGAAAGGCGTCCCCGGCGGCGATGTATTCTTTGGCGACCAGCACTCGTTCCTTGAACTCGGCGGCGGTCATATTGGAAGCCAGCCCTGACGTTATCCCTTTCTCTACGGTGGGTGCACTGCCCAGTGGCTCAACCTCCAACGCCTTGTTGAGGGAGGCGATAATCGATTCTATCTTGTCGCGGGCCTCCTGATAGGCTGAGGGCGAGCCGCCTCTGGCGTGGGATACCACCTTCATGGTTTGCTGAACATGGTCGAAGATGACCAGCGTGTCGGTGAGCAAGAAGGCGCACTCGGGGAGGTAAAGCTCGTCACGGCCTGGGGCGGGCAAGGTTTCGAAGTAGCGCACCATGTCGTAAGAGAGGTAGCCTACTGCGCCCCCGAACAGTCGTGGTGTTCCCGGTTGCGCTGCCACGGTGTACCGGGAAAGCAGCGATTGAAGCTGGTGCAGCGGGTCCTCGCCGGCGCGCAGTGGCAGACGGCTCTTGATGTCGCCAGAAAGGACGCTCTCCCGGCCACGCGTCTCGAAGGTCAGCAGGGGGTTCATGCCAATGAAGGAGTAGCGTCCCATGCGCTCGCCTTTCTCCACACTCTCCAGCAAGAAGCATGGGGCCTTGCCGCTGATCTTGAGGAAAACGGAGACCGGCGTCTCCAGGTCAGCAGGCAGCTCGCGATATACGGGAACCAGAGTTCCCTTTTCCTCGAGGCTCTTGAAGTGTTCCTTATCCGGCCAATACATATCTCGTCTTGTAATGCCTGTCATTGCGAGCCCATCCCGACCTGTCGGGAGGGCGAAGCAATCTCTGAGCCACTAGTACCGTATGAGATTGCTTCGGGCTTTGCCCTCGCAATGACAAACCATTCACTTCAGCGCGGGTGGAAAGGTGTAGGTGACCGCATCTTCAGGACAATCGGCGCGACAGCTGCCGCAGTACCAGCACTCATCCGGGTAGACGACTACGGCCTTGTTGGTCTTCTCATCCATGTGGATGATGTCCCCAGGGCAAATCTCGTCGCATATACCGCATCCGGTGCATTTTTTGATATCTATGACTGCTGACATCCTGTCGTCCCTCCTACCTTCCAGTAACGGGCTCAGAAGAGACCCTGACCTGGCCGTTATCACCTTTGCTCAAAACGATGAATCGGCGCCAGTTCTCATCATCCTTCTCCGGGTAATCAGAGCGGCAATGAGAGAGGCCGGCGCGGCTCTCCTTCCTCTCCAGGGCGGCGGTGGCCATGAGAAGGGCGGTATCAATCAGGTTCCTGGTCTCATTGGCCCGCATCAAATCATGATAGTTGGTGACAGTTAGACCACTGGTCGATTCCTTCAGTGTTTGGAGACGACTGAGCGCCTTCTGCAATCCTTCGGCTTCTCTGTCGAAGCCGACATAGGTGGACATCGTCTGGCGAAGGTCGTTCTCCAGGTCTGCATAGCGAAGTCCCGATGCATCGGGACTCGTCAGCGGAGCGTAGCTCATGTCCCTCAACTCATCTACCTGCCGCCGGTCTATTTCCACACTGCCTTTGAAAGCCGAAGCCTTCTCCGCCGCTCTTAATCCTGCCACAAAGCCCAGGGTGCAGGCTCCTGAGAAAGCCAGATTGATGCTGGTGCAGTCCCCGGCGGCGAAAAGCCCTTCCATCGTCGACTCGCACTTTTCGTTGATGGTGATGCCGGAGCCCTGGATGCTTATCTCCCGCAGCTCATAGGGTATGGGGTCCCTGGCCATATCTATGCCCCGCGCATCAAAGTAGTCCATCAGGGTGGCCTTCTCGTGGAGGATGCCTCTTTTGACGAAGTCGATGGCCTCTTTGGACAGATGGCGGCAATCCATGAAGCAGGGGCCTCGTCCCTCGGCGTACTCGCGGTGCATAGCCAGGGCGGCGATGTTCCTCGGGGCATGCTCACCCCAGGGGTGGTACTTGAACATATAGCGCTCCCCCCGCGTGTTGATGAGATATGCCCCCATGCTGAGAAAGCCAGTGGCCCCGGCGGCGCTGAACCCCGCGGGCACTATTGAGGTGGTGGTGAACTCCATGTTGGCGAGAGAGGCGCCGGCCACGAAGGCCATGACGTGTCCCTCGCCGGTGTTGTAGGGTGGGCCGTTGGCAGTCAAATATACCTGGTGGCAGGGTGAAGCATAGAGTCTCAACACCCCGCCGGTGGCGATGACCACCGATTTGGCTTTGAGTATGTGGAGTCCCCCGTTTCTAATGTGAAAGCCAGTGGCGCCCATCACCCTGCCGCCGCCGGTGAGCAAACCCTGGAGGGCTACTCTTTCCACTACCTGCACCCCCAGCTTCCTCACCTGTGCAGCCATGATTGGCTTGATCCTGGCCCCTTTGAAACTCACCGTGCGGGCTTTCTGGCCGCCCATACCCGCTATGCGAGTGTACTTGCCCGTCTTGGCGTCCCTGAATGGGGCGCCGAACTGCTCCATGTAGTCGAAGACCCGCTTGTTTTCTCTGGCGTACACTTCGACTACCATGGTGTCGATGAGGCCGGGTCTGGAGGCGGCCAGGGAGCCAAGGTAATCTTCAGGAGTATCCCATGGCTCCTGGTTCAGGATGGCGACGATGTGGTCCATTCCGCTGGCGCAGGAGCCGCTTCTAGTGATGGAGCCGGCCTTTTCCACTAGCGTTACCTTGGCTCCGTGCTCTCGGGCAGCCATGGCGGCAAGACAACCGGCGGCGCCGCCGCCGATTACCAGGACGTCAGTCTGAAGTTCGGTTTCTGGTGGTCGCATTGCCTGTTCGCTCTGTGGGATGCGAGTTCGAATAAATGGAATATGGAAGCTATTTTAGGTCGTGGCTATCGATGCTGTCAAATCCTGTGGTCGGGATAGCATTGCTTGGTGGTTCACCCTCACCCTCTCCCTTGACGGGAGAGGGTATTGTTATCCTCTCTCCCCTGGAGGGAGAGAGTTAGAGTGAGGGGGAAGACAGGTGTGCTGGGGATTCAACGCATTTCTGACCGAGAAGGGGCGATGGGATTATGGTAGAATGACCATCGGCAAAGGCGGGACTCTCGATGATTACCATTGTAGACTACGGCGCCAGCAATCTCTCCAGCGTGGCCAAGGCCATAAGCCATCTGGGCTACAGCGCCACGGTGACTTCCAGTCCGAAGGAAGTGGCCGCAGCGAAGGTCATAGTGTTGCCCGGGGTAGGCGCTGCCGGAGATACCATGTCACGGCTCGGTTCCCTCGGACTGATCGCGCCTCTGGTGAAGGCGGTGAGGGAAGGCAAGCCTTTTCTGGGCGTCTGCCTGGGATTGCAGATTCTTTTCACCTCTTCTGAGGAGAGCGGCGGCCTGGACTGCCTGAACGTCCTGCCCGGCCAGGTGAGGCGTCTACCTTCATCGGTAAAGGTGCCGCACATCGGCTGGAATCAGGTCAGGCAAAAGGCGCCGCACGATGTATTCAAGGGGATACCGGACGAGGCCCACTTCTACTTTGTGCATAGCTACTATGCCGACCCCGATGACAGGTCTCTGGTGGTGGGGGAGACGGAATATGGAGTACGCTTCGCCAGCGCCGTGGCTCGCGGCAACCTGGTGGCCACTCAGTTCCATCCGGAGAAGAGCGGCGATTGGGGACTCATGTTCTACCGGAACTTCTTCCGCTTTGCTGGTGTACGGTAGCTACCAGATAAAAAAGGGGCTGCGCCCCTTTTGAAATCTCTTTGACGCAGTCTGAGACCTGTCGTATAATCGGCCCAATAGCGCAAGGAGGAGAGTTTGATGGCAGTAGAACCTCCCCGGTCAGCGGGTGCTGAGGAAGCCCAGGTCAGCCTCTCGCAGCTCAACAAGCGTGTGCAACTGCTCGATGAGCGCTTGGACAGTCTCGATAGCATGGTCACTGCCGTGGTGGAGCGGGTGATGAAGCACACCCTTACTATGGACGTTGTCTGTCCCCACTGCACCCGGCATCTTCAGGTGACGGTGGTGGGGGCGGTCAAGATGAAGGCTTGATGGACGGGGCGCTACCTGATGCGCCTTTCTCCTCCCGGTCCTCATAAGGCACTGCGGAACTCAACGGATTCGGCGTTTCCCCGGCAGGCTGGCTTTGGCTCGGCGCCATTGCGGCCCACAGCTTGAGGATTTGGCCGATGTTCTTTCTCATCTTTGTCTGCTCAGACTCTCAACCTGACCGGTGCTCTTGGTAACAGGCTACCAAGCTCGCATTTTAGCACCCATTTGTTTCTGGAATATTACAGAATACCCTTTTTGACAGGCAACTTCAGCCGCCGGGCGCGAACCGGTAGCCTACGTTTCTCACCGTTTCGATGAATGTGTGGCTACTGTCCTCTATCTTGCTCCGCAGGCGCCGTATGTGGACATCGACGGTCCTGTCTCCGCCGTAGTAGTCGTAGCCCCAGATGCGGTTGAGCAGGGTGTCCCGGTTGAACACCTTCCCCTTGTTCTGAGCGAGGAACTTGAGGAGTTCATACTCCTTATAGGTTAGCTCTATCCTCTTTCCCCCGATAGTGACTTCGTAGTTGGCCAAGTCTATAGTGAGATCGCCGTGGCGGATGGTCTCCTTCGCGTCCGGACCTTTGCTGGACTTCAGCATCCTTCTCAGCCGGGCGATCACCTCCGGCGGGCGGAAGGGTTTCAAAACGAAGTCGTCCGTTCCGGGGACGAGTTCATACTGTTCGGCTTCTCTCTCGGGCAGCAGGGCGAGCAGCGGGAGTTTCCTGGTCTTCCTGGCATCGGTGAAGAGCTTCCACATCCGGGCGCTTTCCTGGGAACCCGGCTGGATATCTACCACGACAACGTTGGGGTTCTTCTCGAGGCCCGAGGCGGCGCTCCGGGCGTCGAGGGCGATAATGGCCTCGTGGCCTTCCTTGCTTATGAGCATGCTCAGTGTGGCCAACTCTTCTTTGCCGGGCGATGCAGCCAGGACGGTGACCAAGTCTGCTCTATCTCCTCGATGCCGATTGGAGATAGCTTATCCTTATCTGGAGCGACTGTCAACGAAGTACGGGTTAGCCGGCTCCCGCGAAAGGTCCCACAACTGTCATTGCGAGCCCATCCCGATTCATCGGGAGGGCGAAGCAATCTCTGAGCCACTAGT
>JAENJB010000007.1 GCA_016844565.1 Dehalococcoidia bacterium | reverse complement strand
CAAACGCCTTGGTGGAGTCACTTATCAAATGGCCGTCCTTGCGAGCCCTTCGCCAGATTGCCTCAGAGCCTGCCCTGAGTGCAACGAAGGGATGACATAGAGACTGCACTTTTGGGGCAAAGCCCTCCAGGAGAGAGGAGATCTACGGATTGCTTCGGCATTTCGTGCCTCGCAATGACAAACAGTTTCAGGGCGTGGTGAAGAAGGATGCGATAATTGGGGTGATGAACACCTCTATGGCGGCTGCCACCAGCAGGCAGGGTAGGACCCATTTGATGTAAACCCTGAGGCCGCTGAGTAGCCGCGACTTCACCTGGCTTTTCCTGCCCACCATCCGGTTGAGTGATTCCTTGCCGACCGAGAGCCCGAGTGCCGTTGCCAGGAGGAGCATAGGTATCTCGAGGACCCCATGCGGCGCCAGGCTGGCGATGATGACGCCATATCCTAGGGACGCCTTGAGCCCGGAGATGAGCGCGCCGATGATGAAGCCGTTGAAGATGACGAAGAAGAGGGGAGGCAGACCCAGGAGAACGCCCAGCAAAATGGCTCCCAGGGACTTGGAGGCGTTGTTAAGGAATATCAATACGAATAGCTGAACGGGGCCCATCGAGGCAAAGGGTTGGAACATCTCCTCCAGCCTCTTCAGCGTCTCGGCCGAGGCAACTGGAGACACGCGCATCCCCAGCGCGATGGATAGCGCGAACAGGGCGGTAGCTAAGAGGAAGTAGCGCATTCGACCCTCCCAATAACGAGAGAGGCTATCCGAAGTCCCCCTCACTCTAGCTCTCTCCCCTAGAGGGAGAGAGTATTCCCCTCTCCCTCGACGGGAGAGGGTCAGGGTGAGGGTGATGAGAGGTTAATCTCCTCTACAGCCCTTTGCTGACCAGGTAGCTCATGAGGTCGACCAGACGGCAGCTGTAGCCCCACTCGTTGTCGTACCAGGCCAGCACCTTGACCATGCCGCCGCCGATGACCATGGTGTTCTCGGCGTCCACGATGGAGCTGGCCGGGTTGCCTTTGAAGTCGGTGCTCACCAGAGGCTCTTCGCAGTATTCCAAGATGCCCTTGAGGGCGCCGTTGGCAGCGGTCTTGAAGGCCTTGTTAACCTCTTCGGCGGTGACGTCCTTCTTCAGGTCGGCCACCAGGTCGCAAATCGAGACGGTGATGGTGGGTACCCGGAGGGCGATGCCGTGGAGCTTGCCCTTTAGCTCGGGAATCACCTGCGTCACCGCGCGGGCCGCGCCGGTGGAGGTGGGTACGATGTTGACGGCCGCCGCCCGTGCCCGTCGCAGGTCTTTATGGTACATGTCCTGCAATCGCTGGTCGTTGGTGTAGGCGTGCGCCGTGGTCATGAGGCCGCGGACGACACCAAAGCTATCATTGAGTACCTTCACCACGGGGGCGATGCAGTTGGTGGTGCAGGAGGCGTTGGAGATGATGCGGTGCCTGGCATGGTCGTACATGCCCTCGTTAACGCCGAGCACTATGGTGATGTCCTCCCCTTTAGCGGGAGCGGAGATGATGACCTTCTTCGCTCCGCCCTGCAGGTGGGCCGCGGCCTTGTCGGCATCGGTGAACAGTCCGGTCGACTCAAGCACTATCTCCACTCCGAGGTCGCGCCACGGTATCTTGGCCGGGTCGCGCTCGGCGATGACCTTGACCTTCTTGCCGTCCACCACTATGCCGTCCGGTGCGGCCTCCACCTTGCCCGGGTAGCGGCCGTAGGTGCTATCCCACTTAAAAAGGTGGGCGTTCGTTTTGGGGTCGGTGAGGTCATTGATGGCGGCTACTTCCAGCTTGCCGGATTTCTGTTCCGAAATAATGCGGAGCACCTGCCTGCCGATACGTCCGAAGCCGTTGATGCCGATCTTCGTAGCCATCTGTTACCTCCTTTGGGGGTTTGCAGCGGTTTTTACGGTGGGATTATATCCCTAATAGGGCCGGACTACCAGTGTGCTGAGAGCACTCGGCGATTGGTTCTGTCATTGCGAGCGGAGCGAAGCAATCCGGAAACCTGTACTCTCTCCCCTGGAGGGAGAGAGTTAGAGAGAGGGGGACTTTCTCAACCAATTCACCCTCACCCTAACCCTCTCCCGTCAAGGGAGAGGGAATGACCGAGACGATGCTTCGTCCCGACCAGTCGCTCCTCGCAATGACATTGGGGGGTGTCGTACGCTTCTCCTTGCGGGAGCGTAGCTGGAAGCCTATAATCTCTCCAATTCAACACGAGGAGGCATGAATGGACAAGATCGCCCGCATCAATGCCAGGGAAATCCTCGATTCGCGCGGCAATCCGACTCTGGGGGTCGAAGTGGTCCTTTCGGGCGGCGCTCTTGGCTACGCGGCGGTGCCCTCCGGCGCCAGCACGGGCTCCCATGAGGCCCTGGAGCTGCGGGACGGGGATAAGGCCAGGTTCGGCGGCAAGGGCGTCCTCAAGGCGGTGGCCAATGTCACCGAGAGGATTGCGCCGGCGGTGAGGGGCATGTGGGCGCTGGACCAGGCGGCCATAGACCAGAGGATGCTCCAGATCGATGGCACACCGAATAAGTCGGTGCTGGGCGCCAATGCTATCCTGGGCGTGTCACTCGCGGCGGCCCACGCCGCCGCCAACCTGTCGGCAATCCCTCTCTACTGCTACCTGGGGGGAGAGAAGGCTGGGACCCTGCCCGTGCCGATGATGAACATCATTAATGGGGGAAAGCACGCCCAAGACTCCACCGATTTTCAGGAGTTTATGATAATGCCCGCCGGCGCCGGTAGCTTTTCTGACGCTCTCAGGATGGGCGCCGAGGTCTATCAGGCTCTGAAGAGAGTGCTGTCGGACAAGGATCTGAGTACCAATGTAGGCGATGAAGGCGGCTTCGCTCCCCGTCTTTCCTCCAATAAAGAGGCGGTGGAGCTTATCCTGAGAGCTGTTGAAGCGGCGGGATACCGGCCGGGCGCCGATATCTTCCTCGCTCTCGACCCCGCCGCCAGCGAGTTCTACGAGAACGGGAAATATGTTCTGAAGCGGGAGGGGCGCAGCCTGACACGGGAGGAGATGGTCGGCTACTACGCTGAGTGGGTGGCCGCCTATCCCATCATAAGCATCGAGGATGGCATGGCCGAGGACGACTGGGAGGGGTGGAAGAAGCTGATGGAGAGGCTGGGTGGCAAAGTGCAACTGGTGGGGGACGACCTCTACGTCACCAGTGTGGCAAGGCTGTCCCGCGGCATCTCCGAGCGGGCCTCCAACTCCATTCTGATAAAGCCCAATCAGGTCGGTACTCTGACCGAGACCATGGCGGCCGTTGAAATGGCCAGGAAGGCGAAATGGACGGCCGTGGTGAGCCACCGCTCGGGGGAGACGGAGGATACCACCATCGCCGACCTGGCGGTGGCGGCGAACACCGGCTTCATCAAGGCCGGCGCTCCATGCCGCTCCGAGCGGGTGGCCAAGTACAACCGCCTGCTGGTAATAGAAGAAGAGTTGGGACGGAAGGGGAGTTACCCGGGGAAGGCGGCGTTTTACAACCTCCCCGGGATCAATACCCTCTCCCCTGGAGGGAGAGGGCGAGGGTGAGGGGGCCACTAATCTCACCCTCACCTAACCTCTCCCGTCAAGGGAGAGGGACTATCACGGGGACTGTCCCCTACCGAAGCTCTATGACCTTCCAGCTGCCGCAGCCAGCGCGCTAGGAAGCGACCGCGTGAGCACTATCCCCGGCCCGTTTTGGCTGCCCCGGTGAATTCACTCTCCTTATCAGAGTCGGCCGGCACCTGGCGTGGTCGGCCCACCAGCAGTTGGTCGCTGAGGAGGTGGCATGGGCCCGGCCTGGCGGCCGGCCGCAGGGCCGGATGGTCCCTTTCCACGCGACACAGCCCCTCTTATCACCCTTACCCCGGTAAGAACGATAGCCAGGCCGCACAGCCCCGCCACCAGCTCCAGGATGTACCAGATCTCCGTCACGCCCTGGAGGGTCACACTGAGCAGTATCGGGACAGCGGCTGAGGCGTTCCCGGCGTTAAGGTTGAGCGGGACTCCCAGTACCCTTATTGACGCTTTCACTTCGTAGCTTCCCGGCGGCAATCTAAAGTTGATGGTTTCCCCGAGACCAATGTACCCTGCACCGAAAAGCTGGCCTCCCGAAAGGACTCTGATTTGGCCGTAGTCGAAAATCGCCCCGAGCGATTTGTCCGGCGGCAGGAAGAACTCTATCAAAACATCGAAGAAGCTCCTGCCGGGTATGTTTGGTTTGATGTCGGCGCCACCGGGGACCGGTGTGAAGGTATAGTGCTGCTTAACACCCTTGGGAGCGGTCGGTACCGTCAAGCCCGGCACTGCCGGCGTCGGATGAGGGCTTTCCGTCATATTGACATCGAGAGAAACTGGCCTGCTCACGTCGAAATACCCGATAAGCTCGTTTTGCGCGGGGGCAGTTTGCCTTATCGCCAGGATGCGGTAACGGGTCAGGTGGTACTTTATTCCGACCAGGGTCCATTCCCTCTTGAACCCGGCCTTGCCGTCCATCACATAGGTCAAGGTCACCTCGGAAGGGTCCCTCAAGGCTTTCATGGCATCGGTTATCCCGGTGGTCTGCTCCCCGCTTATAGGTCCCTGAACGCTTAGCCCGGTCTTGGTCTTCACGGTCCGAGTATATGTGAGGTCATTATCGTTGCAGTGAATCTCGCCGAGAAACTGGTTCTGAGGCTCAGTCCAATCTTTCTCCGAATCTTTAACAAAAAGGATGCCGCCGGCATAGCTGGTAGTGTCTCGAACAGGGGGAGGTCCTTCAATGGTCCCTCTCGGTGGCGGGTCGGGCAGAGGCGGCTCCTGGGCCAGTACCGGCGAGGCGAGCATCAGGAGAATAGCGACCATGGCCACCAGAGGAATCACCAGCACCGCAGACCTTCTCATTTCAACACAACTCCCTCTTCAGAATCGTTCCCTTGCCGCAAAGAACATAGCCGGGTACACGCGTATCTACAGGAATGACAATGGGAGTTATTATACACCGGCTGTAAAGACCCCACATTGACTCATAAGGAGAAGTTACCGAAGATGGTATCGTTGCCCCTTTTTCTCTATATGCCGCGCTCTTGCAAGTGCAACTAATCACAAGGCAAGAGCTCGAATGGCTGAACGATTCATCGATTTGTTGGCCATATTGTCCAGGCGTCTGCCACAGCAGGCGTCATCGGGGAGGAAAAGGGGCAGGCTCAGGCCGGCCCTATGACCTTCCCGCTGCCGCAGGCAATGAAGTTATCTCCATAGATTTGCTTCAGAACATAGCGCGCCCTTTCGCCAGTGCAGTGACAGGGAGCTATCTGTTCAATACCCAGCTCTTGAAGTTGGCGGGCCGTTGCCTCTATCTGTGGGCGGGAAGCACTCTCGAGGTGAAAGCCTCCAAGGACAAGGTGAGGGGTAGAGCCAGCGAGCTGTTTGGCCCTTTGGGCGGTGTTCACCAACCCGGAATGTCCGCAGCCGATAATCAGGGCCGGGCCCTTGCCTGTGTGCAGTACCAGCGCTTGCTCCGACGGGCTGCCTCCAAGCTCGCCGGTGCTCATCAGCCCCTCAGCAACTGCGACTGGCGAGTCCACTCCGATGACCGTGGCGCCGGCACGGGCCACCCGCTCTTTATACAGCGCCGGTGATGAGTCCAACAGATAGACGGTAACGCCTTTAACCAGGGCCAGCAGGTCGAAGAGCGCGCCGGCGTGGTCGCTGTCGTTGTGGGACAGCACTATGGCGTCTATCTCTTGAGGGGAAAGGGACAGCTTCTCCATGTTATGGAGCAAGGTGGACAGATGGGGGCCTGTATCGAAGAGGACATTCTTGTCCTGCGTCTTGATGAGGCAAGCGAAGCCGGCGCTAGGCCGAAGCCCCGGCTGAAAAGCGACGCTGTCGCAGACAACCGCCAGAGTGCTAGGCAACTGTGAGAATCTGCTTCACCTGGGAGGCGAGTCCCTCCAGGGGCAGGAGGCGAGTCTCCTTCTGCTGGCGGAGTTTCACCTCGGCGCTTCCCTTTTCGAGGGTGCGAGGGCTCACCGTAACTCGCAGGGGCATCCCGAGCAGGTCGGCATCATTGAATTTTACACCCGGCGATTCCTGCCGGTCGTCGAAAAGTACCTCCAGGCCCTCGGCTTGAAGTTCATGGTAGACCTTCTCGGCAGTGGCCAGGACGTCCGCCTTCTCCATCATCAAAGCGCAGAGGTATACCTGGTAAGGCGCTATGGACGCCGGCCAGATTATCCCGCGGTCGTCGTGAGTGAGCTCGATGACTGCCGCCAGAAGCCGTCCGACCCCGATGCCGTAGCAGCCCATGATGATGGGCCTGGAGGTACCGGCCTTGTCCAAGAATGAGGCGCCCATTTTCTCGCTCAGAAAGGTGCCCAGCTTGAAAATGTGGCCCACCTCGATGCCCCGGGCGAGGGTGAGCGGGTGACCGCACTTAAGACACCCTTCTCCCGCCCTGGCTCTTGAGATGTCGGCTATCTTCTCGACCTGGAAGTCGCGCGGATAGTTTACGTTCTTCAAGTGGGTGTCCGGCTTGTTGGCGCCGGCGACGAAGTTGGCGCCCGAGGTGATGGAGTGGTCTGCCACCACGGTGACGCCCTTGACGCCTGCAGGTGAGGCGAAGCCCGGGACCAGACCGGCGGCCCTGATCTCCTCATCGGTAGCCAGTCGCAGCTCGGCGCAGTGAAGGAGGTTCTTGAGCTTTATCTCGTTGACTTCCAGGTCTCCGCGGATGAGGACGAAGACCAGCTTGCCGTCGGCTATGTAGAAGATGGCTTTCAGGGTATGCCTCGGGGTCAGGCCGAGGAATCCCGCCACCTCGTCGATGGACTTTTTACCCGGCGTGCTAACCTCCTCGACGGGCAGGGGTTCGCCCTTCTCGCCGGGAGTCTTGCGGCTTTCGGCTTTCTCCATGTTGGCGGCGCAGGAGCACTGCTCGCAGCGGACAACCTCGTCTTCCCCGGCCTCCCCCAGTGCCATGAATTCGTGGGATGCTTTGCCGCCGATGGCGCCGCTATCCGCCTCAACCATCAGGGTCGACAGACCGAGGCGGGAGAAAATCCTCTCGTAGGCCCTGGCCACCCTCCAGTAGCCCTCATCGAGGCTGGCTTCATCGGCGTGGAAGCTGTACATGTCCTTCATGTGGAACTCGCGCACCCGGAGCAGTCCGCCCCTCGGGCGCGGCTCGTCCCGGAATTTGACCTGAATCTGGTAGAGGGAAAGGGGCAGGTCCCGGTAGCTCTTCACCTGGTGGGCGACGATGTCGGTCACAACTTCCTCGTGCGTGGGGCCCAGGCAGAGAACGCGCTCCCTGCGATCCTTGAGGGTGAACAGAGTTTGGCCGAAAGGCCGGCGCCGCCCGCTCTGGTCCCAGAGCTCGCAGGGCTGGAGGACGGGCATCATCAGCTCCTGCCCGCCAGCCCGGTCCATTTCCTCCCGGATGACCGATTCCAGTTTGCGCAACGCACGCCACCCGGTAGGCAGATAGGAATAGATTCCGGCAGCCACCTGGTAAATGAGCCCGGCCCGGAGCATGAGCTGGTGGCTCGGCGTGTCGGCCTCGGCGCTCACCTGGCGGAGGGTCTTGCCTAAGAGCTGAGAAAAACGCATCCTTTATCCTGTGCCTTTCTCTAGTCTGTCATTACCTCGAAAATAGTCACTTCTGGCACGGCCTGTCATTGCGAGCCCATCCCGACCTGTCGGGAGGGCGAAGCAATCTCTGAGCCACTAGTACCGCATGAGATTGCTTCGCCCTCGCAATGACGGCAACTGCGGCGGGGCTATATTTTCATGCTTCGTGCTGCTGGCTGCCAGCCAGCATGGGCGATTCCCGCTTTCGCGGGAATCCAGGTTATGGGTCTCTCTGCTATGTCTCCTCCCAGTCATCAATCTCTTTCTTCAGAGCGGCAAGGTAGTCGTTCTCCTCCACCGTCCGCACGATCCCACCCTTCCGGAAAATGACGCCCCGGCCCTTGCCGCAGGCCAGGCCGATGTCGGCCTCCCTGGCCTCACCCGGCCCGTTGACCACGCAACCCATGACGGCTACCTTGAGAGGCTTCCGTACCTTGCTAAGATAGGCTTCCACCGCCTCGGCCAGCCCGATGATGTCTACCTCGGTGCGCCCGCAGGAGGGGCAACTGACCAGCACCGGACTGTCCTGTCTCAGGTCGAGGCTGCTCAGGATCTCGTATCCAGCAGTAACCTCTTCCCGTGGATGGGCGCTCAGGGAGACGCGGAGAGTGTCGCCGATGCCGAGGTACAGAAGGGTGCCGATGCCGACGGCGCTGCGGATGACACCCTTCCTCAAGGTGCCGGACTCGGTGATTCCAAGGTGAAGAGGATAGTCCACCCTCCGCGCAATTTCCTTGTAGGCTTCTATCGTTGTCGGCACGTCGAAGGCCTTGAGGGAAAGCTTGATCAGGCTGAAGTCCAGCAACTCCAGCAGGGTTACCTGTTCCATGGCCAGGGCGACCATGCGCTCGGCCGTACTCGCCCCTGATTTGAAGTCGACGGGCAAGCTGCCCGCATTGACCCCGATGCGGATGGGAACGCTCCGTTCCCTGGCGGCGCGCACCACGGCGGCCACCTTGTCCCTCTCGCCGATATTCCCGGGGTTCAAGCGGAGTCCATCGCAACCCGCCTCCAGGGCCGCGAGGGCCAGGCGGTGGTCGAAGTGGATGTCAGCGATGAGAGGAATGGAAATGGCCTGCTTGATTCGCGGGAGGGCTTCGGCTGCCTCGCTGTCTGGCACAGCGACCCTGACAATCTCGCAGCCGCATTCCTCCAGCTCTCTTATCTGCTCGACGGTGGCCTTGACGTCCCGTGTATCGGTCTTGGTCATGGACTGGACCACAATGGGCGCCTCTCCGCCAACGACGACCTCACCAATCCTTATTGGCTTTGATTTCCTGCGGACTATCAATTTGTGAGCCTTTCAGCAGTAAGCGGCTGTCCCGGAACCATCATACATCCTGACACCCTCACCCTAACCCTATCCCGTCGAGGGAGAGGCGAATCCTCTCTCCCTCCAGGGGAGAGAGTTAGAGAGAGGGGGACTCTACACAACCTCAAACGCCCCTACTCCGCTATCATGCGCATGATGTCGTAGTAGCTTATTACTACAATCAGCGCCATCAACATCAGAAAGCCGATGAGATGTACCAGCCCCTCCCTCTTCGCGGAGATGCGTTTGCCGCGGCGCATCCATTCCAGCAGCACAAAAGCAATCCTTCCGCCATCCAGAGCCGGCAGGGGAAGGAGATTCACTATGGCCAGGTTGATGCTGAGGAAGGCGGTAAATGACAGGAGGGGACTGAACCCTGCCTGAGCTACCTCTCCGGTCATCTGGGCGATGCCGACAGGACCGGCTACTTGCGGGGCAGTCCTCTGGATGAACCAGCGCAGTATCTCATTCTTGAAGAGGACAAGGGCTTCCCAGAGGCTGACCATCCCTTTGGGAACGGCCTTCCAGAAGGGATAAGACTCCTTGCCCGTCGAGGTGCCGGGTGATGCCTGAATAATGATGCCGAGCGGGCCCTGTCCCGGCGGCGGATTCCAGCGCGGGGTTATCTGGACTTTCCTGGGGGCGCCATCCCGTTGGGTGTCCAGATCGATGGCGGAGCCGAGATGGAGGCGGATATTATATAACAGCTCGCCAGAGTTCCGCACGGGACGGCCGTTGATGGCGACCATGACGTCGCCGGTCTGGATGCCGGCTTTTTCAGCGGGAGAGCCTGCGGCCACCTCTCCGGCACTCACTGTCTGCACTACCACGTCGCGGGGGACCATATGGCTGGCAGACAGAAGGACGATGGGCAGCAGGACATTCATTATCGAGCCGGCGGCCAGGATGAGCAACCTGGTACCATAGGGCTTGGCAGCCAGGCTGTGCGGCACTTGCGAGTCCTCCTCGCCTGCCAGCTTGACGAAACCACCCAGGGGGATGAGATTAATGGAGTAAACGGTCTGGCCTCTCTTTATCTTTAACAGAGCGGGCGGGAAGCCGAAACCGAACTCTTCCACGTCCACTCCCGAGGCCCGGGCGGTAGCGAAATGGCCCAGCTCATGGGCGAGAATCAGAACGGCGAGCACGGCGAGGAAAATTAAGATGGTAATGATCACATTTGACCTCGCGAGGCAAGAAGGCGGGCTGTTTCCCTGGCCCAGCCATCAGCCTGTATTATTTCTTCCAGAGAGGGATGAGTCCCGACCAATCGGGATTTATGGAGGTCGAGGGTTCTCCCGATAAGCCTGGGAATGTCGAGGAAGGCGAGACGTCCGGACAGGAAGAGGTCCACCGCAACCTCATCGGCGGCGCAGAGGACCGCCGGCGCGGTACCGCCTCTTGCCGCTGCATCGATGGCCAGCTTGAGGCAAGGGAAACGCTCCATATCAGGGAGCTCGAAGTTGAGGGCGCCGGCCTTGCTCCAGTCCAGTCTCGGCAGCCCGGCATTTGTCCATCGCTCGGGATAGGTCAGGGCATACTGGATGGGCAGGCGCATGTCAGGCTGGCTCAATTGGGCTTTGATGGACCCGTCCCCGAACTCGACCATCGAGTGAACGATGCTCTGGGGATGGACGAGCACTTGAATCCTGTCCAGCGGGACATTGAATAGCCAGTGGGCTTCAATGACCTCCATCCCTTTGTTCATCAGGGTGGCGGAGTCGATGGTCACCTTCTTGCCCATAGACCAGGTGGGATGGCGCAGGGCTTCTTCGGGCGTGACATGGGACAGCTGGGTCGAAGTATACCTGGCGAAAGGTCCACCCGAGGCGGTGAGAAGGATGCGGTAGGGCTTCTCCTTTTCCCCTCGAAGGCACTGCCAGATAGCGCTGTGCTCGCTATCCACAGGGAGCAGCCTCGCCCTGTGCCGGCGGGCTTCCCGCGTTACTATCTCGCCGGCCATCACCAGTGCTTCCTTGTTGGCCAGGGCGACTTGCTTGCCAGCCCGGATGGCGGACAGAAGAGGGGACAGGCCTGCTTTCCCCGAGGTAGCAATGACGACGAGATCTACTTCATCGAGACTGGCAATCTCCTCAAGGGACAGCTTCTTGGGCAGGGCAGACGAACGCCCGCCCCCGGCCTTTCGGTCATCTCCCTCAGCAAAGTGGACCGCCCGGGGTTTGAATTCCGCGGCCTGCCTCTCCAGCAGGGCGCGGTTGCTTCCCGCTGCCAGGCCGACCACCTCAAATCTCTCCGGGAAAGCCCTGATCACTTGCAGTGTCTGCTGCCCGATGGAACCGGTGCAGCCCAGTATGGCGATCCGTTTGATATTCTTGTCGAGTTCTTTTCTCAACGTCTCAGCCTTGCCTCTATACGCTTTTCAAGCAGAGAGCCACTGTCTGTCATTGCGAGACGTCCGCCGTAGGCGGATGACGAAGCAATCTCATAAGAGCATCCAGAGATTGCTTCGCCCCGATAGAATCGAGTCTCGCAATGACATCTGGCGGGGTTCATGATAGCATCTCCAGCCCCACAGCGTAGAAGTAGACCGCCACTCCCGAGAATATGACGCTGTCAAAGCGGTCAAGGATGCCGCCGTGGCCGGGCAGCCAGCGTTCGGAGTCTTTCACGCCGAGGTTTCTCTTGATCAGCGACTCCGTCAGGTCACCCAGGGTTGCGGCAATGCCTATGAGAAGGCCCACGGCAAGAGCCTGCCCGATGTTGAGGGGCAGGTCAAAGACCGCTGTCAGCAGCAGGCTGGCGATGGAAGCGCCCACCAGGCCTGCGACCAGGCCTTCCCATGTCTTTGCCGGACTTATGGTCGGCGCCAGCTTATGCTTGCCGAGACTCTTGCCGATGAAGAAGGCGCTCGTGTCTGCTGCGAACGCGGTGAAGATGGCCAGGAAGGTCCAGCCCAGACCGTGTTCGCGACCTCTAAGCGCCATCAGGAAGCTCAGAAGGAAGCCGGTATAGAGTATGCCGGCCAGAGTCCATGCCCAGTCGTGGACCGCCTGCTCTCTCCGGGAGCGTAACACCAACCAGCTCAGGGAAACAACTACAATGGCGGCCATCACAAGAAGGGGGGGGCTGACTGCCCGGGTGCTGCCGGGGTAGAGAGTGCTCAGCGTCAGGAGAAGGGCGCCGAATATACCCCAGTAGGTGAGCGGCGCGGCTCTGGACTGGGACATCCGAAAGAACTCATAGCATGCCAGCATGGCTATCATGGCTATCAGCAGGGGATACCAGGGGTTGCCGAACCAGATGGCCGCCGCTATCAGGGGCGCACCCACCAGGGCAGTAGCTACCCTTCGTTTCATCCGCTAAGCAGCCCTTACTGTCATTGCTAGCCCCGATGAAATCAGGGCGTGGTCCCGACGTGTCGGGACTTCGGCCCTTCGGACCTTGCAATGACAAAACCAGTGGTGTGGGCAGTTTCGGTCTCTTTCGGCTCTGAGCCCGAGGATGACAGGCCTCCGAAGCGCCGTTGCCTCTGTCCGTAGGCCAGCAAAGCCATTTCGATTTCGTCCTTGCTGAAATCAGGCCATAGCGTGGGGGTGAAATACATCTCACTGTAGGCCGATTGCCACAGCAGGAAGTTGCTGATGCGCATCTCGCCGCCGGTGCGGATTATCAGGTCCGGGTCGGGTAGGCCGGCGGTGTAAAGGTACTGGCTGACCGTCGTCTCATCAATCTCATCGGCCGGGATGCCACGGGAGACCATCTCCTTCACAGCGTCCACTATCTCGCCGCGTCCTCCGTAGTTGAGGGCGATATTGAGTGTCAATCCGGTGTTCGCCCGGGTCATCTCAAGGGCCTGCATGATGGCAGTCCTCAGTTTCGGGGAGAGCCCGTTCATTCTGCCGAGATAGCGGAGCTTGATGTTCAGTTTATGGAGCTCAAGTACCTCGCCGTGTTCGATCAGTTCCAATAGAATCTGGAACAGTCCCTCGACTTCGCTGCCCGGGCGGTTCCAGTTCTCGGTCGAGAAGGCGAAGAGGGTAACGTACTTGACTCCATTGGCGGATAGCACCTTCAGTACCGACCGCATGTTCTGTGTTCCGGCGAGATGGCCTTTTAGCCGGGGCAATCGGTGCTGTTCGGCCCACCTGCCGTTGCCGTCCATGACAATAGCCACATGTTGCGGAGGGGTGGAGTTGAGCTGCTCCCGGCCGCCATTGGGCTCGTTGGCTGTGCTTCCTGTCTCTTCAAGCATGGAGACTAGCGCAAACCGATTTCTCGGGCGATAACCATTTGCTGGATCTCCGAGGTGCCTTCCGTGATAGTGAAAAGCCGCGAATCGCGGAAATAGCGCTGGATTGCAGAATCCATCATGAAGGCGTAGCCGCCGTGAATCTGCATGGCTTCGTTGGCCGCCTTGACGGCCATTTCGCTGGCGAAGAGCTTGGCCATGGAAGCTTCTTTCAAGCAGCTCTCGCCCCTGTCTATAAGCCAGGCGGCGTGGTAGACCAGCCAGCGAGCGGCCTCCAGTTCCATCGCCATCCTGGCCAGCTTGAAGCTGGTAGCCTGGAACTTGGCGATGGGCTGTCCGAACTGTACTCTCTCCTGAGAGTATTTCAGTGAGGCTTCAAGTGCGGCCTGCGCCAAGCCGAGGCTGCGGGCGGCGTGGGAAATCCGGCCATCGGCCAGCGTCTCCACAATATAGGGGAACCCTCTTCCTTCCTCTCCTATCAGGTTCTCGGCAGGGACGGTACAGTTATCGAAGGAGAGCTCAGCGGTCTCCGAGGAGCGGAAGCAGACCTTGACCATGGGCCTGAAGGTGTAGCCGGGGGTCTCTTTGTCCAGGATGAAAAGGCTGATGCCGCCTTTCGCCCCCTTGCTTTTGTCGGTATAGGCGGCGACTACCACGTAGTCGGCGATCGGGCCATTGGTGATGAACATCTTGGAGCCGTTCAAAGTGTAGCCCTTGCCGCTCTTGGTGGCCGTGGTCTGAATGGCGGCGACGTCAGAACCGGCGTTAGCTTCGGTGAGCCCGAAGGCGCCAATCTTCTTGCCGGTGATGGCCGGCATGAGATATTTCTTCTTCTGCTCCTCTCTCCCGTGGGCGAACATGGCAGCGGTAGCCAGTCCGGACTGGATGATGAGAGCGGCGGAGATGCCGACGCACACGCGCGCCACCTCTTCGACGAGTATGCAATCGCCCATCTTGCCCAGGCCACCGCCACCCAGCTCCGCAGGGTACTTGGGGCACAGGTAACCCAGCTGGCCCATGTGCGGGAAGAGGTGCGCCGGAAATCGCTCCTTTTCTTCCGCGTCATTTACCAGCGGGGCGATGTCCTTCTCGGCGAAGTCTCGAATGGCCTCACGGAACATCTTCTGTTCCTCGTTGAATTCAAAGTCCATATCTCACCTCGCTAGAACTCAGTCAGCTCCGCTTGTTTCGTCTCTCCCACACTGTCAGCTTCGGCGATGTATTTGTCGGTCACCTTCTGCAGTTGCTCGGCCCCGCGGTGGTACTCGTCCTGGGATACGCGCTTCTCCTTTTCGTCCGCCTTCATATGCTCCAGGGCTTCTCGCCTGATGTTTCGGAGGCCGATCTTCCCGTCCTCCACGCGTTTACGGACCACCTTGGCCAGCTCCTGGCGGCGCTCCTCGGTCAGATGGGGGATGTTCAGACGAATGACACTGCCATCGTTCACCGGATTCAGTCCGAGCTCAGACTTGAGGATGGCTTTCTCAATGCCGTGCAGCGCCGAGCGGTCCCAGGGTTGAATCACCAGCAGCCGGGCCTCAGGAACTGAGATGCTGGCCATCTGGCTGATGGGGGTGGGTACACCATAGTAATCCGCACGTAAGTGCTCTATCAGGGCGGGAGAAGCTCGTCCGGTGCGGATAACTGCCAGCTCCTTGCTCAGAGTATCGATGGCCTTTATCATACGGGTGTTGGTCTGCGCCAGAATTTCCTCAACCATCTCCTGTTCGTTCCGCCTCCTTATTCGCCTAGCTCAAAGCGGACGAAACGCTTCACCTTGACAGCCTCACCCACTTTGGCAGAGGTTTCCATAACGACATCCTGAATGGTCTTGGCGGCGTCCTTTATGAAAGGTTGAAGCAGCAGGCTGGCCTGGGAGTCGTTGTTCTCGTCGGAGGCGTTGGCCTCCGGCAGAAGCGTTTTAGGCGCCGTTGCCGCTACCTGCATGGCCAGGTTGCGTGCCAGCTCCTTGAAATCATCGGTGCGAGCGACGAAATCGGTCTCGCAGTTGAGCTCTACCATGGCGCCGATCTTCCCGCTGTGATGAATATAAGATGCTATCAGGCCCTGGGAAGCCGCGCGTACTGCCTTCTTCTCTGCCTTGACCACGCCGCGCTGTTTCAGCAGGGAATGAGCTTTTTCCATGTCCCCGCAGGTCTCAGCCAGGGCGTTGCGGCAATCCATCACCCCGGCCCCACTCTTCTCGCGTAGCTCTTTGATGTCGGTGCTGGAAATAGTCAACTCGGCCTCCGTTTCAGGATGATCTTCACTGTATCTGTCACCCTCACCCAGCCTCTCCCGTCAAGGGAGAGGGAGCACGTTCTCTCACCCCTGGAGGGAGAGAGCTAGACTGAGGGGGATTCTGTTTCTAATTCTCATCGGGGGCGAAACTGTACGACTGTGTCCCTTCTCCTGCCTTTACTCCGGCTTCCGCCATCTCCTCATCCTCTTTGGCTTCGGCAGCCTTGATAGTGGCGATGTTCTTGCCTTCAAGGACAGCCTCGGCTACCCGGTTGCAGACCAGTTTGAGAGCGCGGATGGCATCGTCGTTGGCGGGGATCGGGTAGTCTATCTCGTCGGGGTTGCAGTTGGTGTCCACAATAGCTACCACGGGAATGGCCTTGCGTTTTGCTTCCATGAGAGCCGTTCTCTCCCGGGTGGGGTCGATGATGAATAGGGCGCCGGGAAGTTTTGTCATTTCCTTGAAGCTGCCCATCTGTTTGTTCAGGCGGCCAATTTCCTTCATCAGCTTAAGGTTCTCTTTCTTGGGCAAGCGCTGGAACTCGCCCCGGGTCTGCTGTTCCTCAAGAAAGACGAGGTGGTCGATACGTGTCTGGATGACCTGGAAGTTGGTCAGCATTCCCCCCAGCCAGCGCAGGTTGACATAGGGCATCCCGCAACGCTTGGCCTCCTCGGCCACTGCTTCCTGGGCCTGTTTCTTGGTACCCACGAAAAGGAGGTCTTGCCCACTGGCTACCAGTTCGCGCATGAAGGCGCATGCCTTCTCCATCAAGGCAGCAGTCTGTTCGAGGTCGATAATGTGAATGCCGTTGCGCTGAGTGAAAATGTAGCGCTTCATCTTGGGGTGCCATCGCGTCGTCTGATGGCCGAAATGGGCTCCAGCTTCCAGAAGTTGTTTTATAGTAACAGTGTTAGCCAATTTTCCTCCCTTTGTGGATGTACTCTCGATTATCTGACCTACAGGATGTAGCGGCTGAGGTCACGGTTCTTGACCAGGTCCCCGATGTGCTGTGAGACGTAGGCGGTGTCAACGACCACCTTCTCCCCCTTCCTCTCCGCCGCCGAATAGTTGAGCTCTTCCAGCACCCTCTCCATAATAGTGTTCAGCCTTCGGGCGCCGATATTCTCGTTCTGTTCGTTCATCAAGGTGGCGAGGCGGGCCATCTCCTTCACGCCGTCTTCGGCAAAGACCAACTCCACTCCCTCGGTGGCCAGCAGAGCCTGATACTGCTTGGTGAGCGAGTACTGCGGTTCGGTCAAGATGCGCTCCAGGTCTTCTTGACTTAGCGGAGTAAGCTCGACGTGCAGTGGAAAGCGTCCCTGCAGCTCGGGAATAAGGTCGGAGGGTTTGCTGCGGTGGAAAGCACCGGCGGCCA
>JAENJB010000006.1 GCA_016844565.1 Dehalococcoidia bacterium | reverse complement strand
GTCTGCAAGAACTGCTTGTCCCGGTTTTCCAGGGCGGTCTTCACCTCTTTGGAGATCACATGAATGCATTCGCCGATGACTAGCATGGCCTACCTCCTTAGATGAGATTCAGTTTCCGAGCGATGTCGCGCACCCCCTGGCGGAGTGTCGAGTTCTCCCCGAGTTCGACGAGGGCGGCTCCCCTGGAGTCGAGTTCAGTGACCTCGGGGTCTGCGGGCAGGATGCCCACTATCTCCATCCCGTTATCGGCAACCAGTTTTTGCCCTTCGGGCGAAAGCCCGCCGTTGAGGCGGTTGACCACCAGAGCTATGCGGCCTACGTGGGTGCGCAGCTCGCCAATCAGCCCTTTTATCCTGGCGGCGGTGATTAGGCCCCGGAGGGAGGGGTCGGAGACGATAATGAGTATGTCCACATCGCGCGTCGTCTGGCGGCTGATATGTTCCAGGCCGGCTTCGTTGTCGACGACCACGTAATCGTAGTTCTTCCCCAACCGGTCGATAGTGGACCGGAGCATGTTGTTGGCGGCGCAGTAGCAGCCCGGTCCCTCGGGGCGGCCCATGGCCAAGAGGTCGATCTTTGAAGACTCCACCAGGGCCTCGTGTATCTTCAGCTCGATATAATCGGGTTTTGAGATGCCCACGTCGAACCGTCCGCTCTTTACCTTTACCGACATCTCCTCGCGGATATCCCCGATGGCGGTCGTGAGCGGCAGCCCCAGGGCGAGGTGGAGATTGGAGCTGGGGTCGCCGTCTATGGCCAGCACGACGCCCTTCTCCGAGAGGAGTTTGATGAGCAGGGCAGCGATGCTGGTCTTGCCGACGCCCCCTTTGCCGCCTATAGCAATGGTAGTGGTCATGGATTGTTTTTCAACCTCTCACCCCTGCCCCTCTCTCCTCTCCGAGGAGAGAGGGATTTGTTTTCGTAGAGGGGCTGCGCCCCTCTAAAACACCCCTGCTGAAAGCTTTGCAGCCATCTTGTTCTACTTTAACATCTCCTTGACGGATGGGAACAGGTCAGCGTTGGTGTGGGGGAGGAAAGCGGCAGCGGTAAGCTCGTCCATGAAAGATGCGTCCGCTATGAGTTCAAAGTAAGTCATCTTCCGGGCGCTCTCCTCAACCTGCTGTCGAGCGTATTTCGAGAAAAGGACGTTGTAGGCGCCCCACACTGATGTGTTGCCCAGAAAGCGGTACTTGTCCCACGGCAGGTCGGGCAGGAGGCCTATCTGGATGGCCGCTTCGATGTTGATGTGCTTGCCGAACGCGCCGCCGATAAGCACCTCCTCGATGCTGTCCAGGGGAATACCGAGGTTGCGGGCCATTACGGCAATGCCGGCATAGATAGCCGCTTTGGTGCGGATCAGATTGTCTATATCTACCTCGGTGAGGACGATGTCATTGCCGGTACCCGATTCCGAAGCCCAGGCGAGGACGTACTCGGCCCCGTGCTCCCCCGGCCTGATGCGCGCCCTGCCGGGGTAGGTATCCGGCAGGGACAGGTTCATCCGGCCAGACCGGCTTACCACCCCGGTGATGAGCATTTCAGCCAGTCCCGTAATCATGCCGGAGCCGCAGATTCCCTGCGGCGGTACACCGCCGATGACCTCCAGGGTCGGCTCCAGTGTCTTCGAGTTGATTCTGATCTCTTCGATGGCGCCGTCGATGGCGCGCATGCCGTCCCTGACACCGCCACCTTCAAAGGCCGGGCCGGCGCTGCAGGCGCAGGTTGTCATCCATTCCGAGTTGCCCAGGACGATTTCGCCGTTGGTGCCCATGTCCAGGAAAAGAGTCAGCTTGTTCGACTTGAAGAGGCAGGAACTGAGTACGCCGGCGGTTATGTCCCCGCCAACATAGGCTGCTACTGCGGGCAGGCAATACACCGGGGCGTTGGGGTTGATATTAATCCCTAGCTGGCTGGCGGGTACCTCGGGGAAGAAGGTGGCGGTGGGGGTGTAAGGCTCCTTCCTGAGATACGTCGCCGGCAGGCCCCAGAAGAGGTGAATCATTGTCGTGTTACCGGCCACGGTCACCTGGTGGATGTCCCTGGTATCGAACTTGTACTGTGCGGCCATCTCCTGAAGGAGCCCATTGATGGTCTCCAGCACCAGTCGGTGGAGGGTTTCCAGCCCGTTGCCCCGCTCGCTGTAGATGATGCGGGAGATGACGTCCTCGCCACACGAGCGCTGCTTGTTGAGTGAGGAGACCCTGCCTAGAGCTTTCCCCTGGCGAAGGTCCACCAGCTCGATGACCACGTTGGTGGTCCCGATGTCCACCGCCGCAGCATAGAGAGGGCCGGTCTTGTGGCCGGGGCTGATGTCGATGAGGCGGGCTTGCTGGTCCCCACCCTCCAGGATGACGGTGAGGGTGACCCTCCAGTTCGCTTCTCTCAGCGTGGCTGCGAGCCGCGGCAGCAGAGTCGGCGATACTGCCAGCTTCGCCAGGCCCTGCTTCTCGGCGACGTAGGCCTGCAAGCGGTCCAGGTCGGCAGCGTTGCTGTCCAGGCTGGGCGGCGGCAGCTCGGCGTAGAATTGACGCACAGTGGGGTAGAAAGGCCAGTCACATTGGACGGGTACAGCGGTCCTGGTGGTGGCGGTTTCCACCACTATCAGCTCGCGCTCTCTTTGGGCGGGAATGACGAAGGAAACATCTCCGCCTACCCGGGCGGTGCAGGAAAGGACCCACCCGTCGGCGCGTTGCTGTGGGGTGAGCCGGGGGCTCTCATGGTCGATTGCCTGGCCTTTGGTCACCTTGACGAGGCACCGGCCGCAGCGTCCCTGGCCCCCGCACGGTGTGTCAATGACCATCCCCGCCTTAGCCGCAGCATCGAGCAACAAGCTACCACGGTGGGCAGTTACCTTCTTTTGAGAAGGCAGGACCTCTACCGTATGGAGCTCATCAGGCATAGCGTCCTCCGAGCCCAAGTGTTAGTTGGTCCAGTAACGCTTGAGATAGCTCCCGATTTCCATGGCCTCGGGCGGTCCCACCATAATCTTCCATCCCTGCAACTCCTCCTCCAGCTCACCTCTCAGGACAGCCACTCTGCCGGGGATGATGATGCTGCGGTGGCTGATGCTGGCCTCAACGTTAAAGGCCTTCACGGACTTGGCAATCTTCTCGGCATCAAACTTGCCGGCGGCCCAGGCGGTCAATACGGAGAGTCCTTCGGTGTCACATACCAGGAGCCAGGACGGGAAACCGCTGGCTTCGAGCTCGGTAGCTACCGAGAAGTAGGTCAGAGAGAAATTGGTGGTCACGCAAAGCGGGCTACTTGGCTTGGGGGCGCCGATGGGATATATGCCCGGTGACATCTGGATGGGTTTCTGCGGGTCGGTATACATGTTGAGCCTCATGGTGAGGAGGGGATAGGCGGTTGCTGGAGAGAACCGGCTGAGGACGATGATACCGGCATACTTGGCGATTTGCTGGCCGGCCAGTAGGACCTCTTCTTCGGGGCTCCCGGTTGTTTCTGCAGGGAAGGTGATGATAGGATAGCCCAGAGGCCGGAAGCTCTTCTTCAAGGCCAGCCGTCTGAGCTGGGTCAAGGTATTCAGCGACGAGGAGAACCCCTGGGGGCCCGGGTCGAGGACCAGGTCCTCCACTCCGGCCTGGTTCAGCTTCTGAGTGAGGGCGGCCAGTTCGTCCAGACTTGCCGGCTCGGATGCCACCAGGGGGCAGCTATGCTTCTTGGCCAGCTCGGCCATCTTCTCCCAGTTATCTTTGGTGGCCGCGTATATGAGGGGCCGGCTGCGCGCTGATTTCTCGAGGGCGGCTTCCATAGCCGCCGGGTCCGGGCTCATCAGCACTAGGGGAAGGTCGGCTTTGGCCTTTACGGCCTCGACGCACCGGGCAAAGGTGGCAGCATCCTTGGACTCGTTCTGAATGGCGAAACCGTCAAGGGAGAGCTTCAGCCCTACTCTATCGATGACTAGGTTGGCCACCTCGTCCACCGTCTTAAGCGTGGCCTCCAGCGGTGCCGTGTCCTTCAGTTTTATCATCAGTCCGGGTGGATGGTAGAAGGTCTTCTCATGGCGGAACATTACCACCTCGTTGCCTACCTCCACCTTCCGGCTATCGCCGCCTATCGTGATGAGACGGATCGGTGGGCGTGAGGCGGCTTCCAGCGCCGCCCTGGCTGTCTCCGAGAGGTCGGTGCAAGCAGTGATGGCGATGGCTTTCTGGGATACCTTCATGGCGAAGGCCAGGCAGGTAGGGAAGCCACACTTCTTGCAGTTGGTCTTGGGCAGGTGCTTATATATTTCGATGCCTGATAGTGCCATGACGGTCTCTCCTTATATGAAAGCCTAAGCCATCAGCTTGCTTATGGCGTCCTTAATCAGTGCAATGGTCCTTGGGTGCTGAAGGACGACGATGTCGGCGCCGGAGTTCAACAGGCTCACTGCGGTGATGCCTTCCCATGCAAGGGCTCGTTCCTGGTGGTCGCCCCAGGTAGCAGGTACTCCCGAGGTGGCCCTGGCTTCCTTCTGGCGCCAGGACTCTTCGCCGACATTGCAAATCATGGGCATGGAAGTCATCTTGTCGCCGATCAGGGCGGCCAGACGCAGACGTTCCATGACCGAATAGGTGTACTCGATGCCGTATCCCAGGCCGCCGGTGGTGGGGTCCATGAGGATGGCGTCTGGAGCGAGGCCGATGTCGCAGATGAGTATATTCAGTTGCTTGGCAAGGTTGATGTCGATCGGGGTCTTGGCTATGGCCACGTGACCATCGGCGATGCAGGCGGCGGCGACGGAGCGGTAGTTCTTGTCCACGCAGTTGCCCAGCGCCAGCCGCTGCCCGCGACCCACGGAGGAGGCGGCGATGAGCACTTCGTTGTCCTTCTCGGCCACATCCGGCCCGATGATAATGACGGGCAGGTCGACGGCAGCGAGGACCTTCTCCACGGTCTTCTTGGCTTCGGCAGCCCCCGTGTTGCCGCGCTCAGGGTGAGCGCTATCCAGAGTCAGCGCTATGATGTCCGCCCCATACTCGGCAGCCTTCTTGGCCCAGACGGCCGGGTCCTCGAGGGCGTCACCCCAGGCTGCTATGAGATGAGGAGACCAGTCTGCCGGCATCACATCGTCAACTTCAACAGCGATGGCCGGGCGATGGGGCATGGCGCCATCAATTTTCAGGAAGGGGAGTGTGGTCTCGCCACCGATGACGATACTCTTGCGTCCGTTTCCCCCCAGCTTTACCTCGTTTACCTTGCCGGCCCATTTCTCGACGGGGATTTCGACTGGCATGATTGCTCTCCTCTCGTCAGGCTCTCGTTGAAAATATATGCCCTCTCCCCTCCGCGGGAGATGGCTAGGGAGAGGGGTCACCTGGCAAGTAGTTCACCCTCAGTGGATCGTGTCTAGATCAGCGGTGCCATGGTCAGGGCAGGGTGTCCCTTCTTTTCCAGTAATGGCAGAAGGTCCTCCACGGTGGTGGCGACGGAGCCGTCACCTATCTTGTCGAGCAGGTCGGGCACGCCCTCGCGCTCGCAAACGGCCTTCAGTTCCTCTTCCATGCTCTCTTTCAGGTTCTTGGACAACCACACCACCCTCCTGATGCCGCCTTCGCTTGAGATGAACTTTTTGCTCAGCAGATAATATTTGCCCACGCCCATCATGCCGGGTGTCTGGAGACCGCCGCCGACGGTGCCCATCAGGGTGGTGAAGGTCATGCCGCACGGTGTCATGCCGTAGTCGTCTCGGGAGACGAGCATGAAGCCGTTGCATTCCGGCAGCAGCACCATCACGCACTCGCAGCACCCGCAGGTGGTCATCGGCTGGTCCATGATGGAGTAGAGGGTGAACCGGTCCGTCTTCATCTGGGTATTCTCGTAGACGAATTTGTTCACTCCTTCCCACTCACCCTTGGCGGCATCGATAACCTTGCCTTTCGCCACCGGCTTGTTGGGGCCGGTAGGGTTGATTTCGTATGAAGCACGGCAGTCCAGCCAGTTGTAAGCGCCGCACAGGCCGACGCGCTCCGGGTTGATGACGCAGATATGGGTGGGGGCGAAAGACTGGCACAGGGAGCAACTGTAGAAGGTGTCTACCGCCTCGTCGGTCAAGCCGGCGGTGCGGATGTTGCGTTCGCTGTAGATAGCCCGGGCCTTTCCCATCAGCTGTTTGACCTTTTCAGGATCGGAGTAGAGGGTGATCTGTACCTTGTCCACAATGGCCCCGAAGTGGTTGTGGTAGTTGGCGTGCAAGATATCGCCCAGGTGCTTCAACTTAAAACCTTTGTTGACGGCGCTCTTGCTGAAGCGCAGCCAGGCGATGTCGCGCTGCCCGATGTGTTGGATGCCCTCCGCCCCGTTGACGAAGTGGTGAATCTGTCGCTCCAGCACCGGCTCGAAGTCGGTCTGCATCTTGCGTCCGGCCACCTCGATGACGATGGCCAGCGGCACCTTGGCCCCATCGGGGACGGCGTCGATCTCGGGTCCCACTACGGTAATCTTGCCGTCTTCCACCTCGTCCAGGCTCTTGGTGGTGAGGAGTTCAAAGCACATGCTGCCCTTGCCGCCGTACTCGATGCGCAGGTTCTCGCGTCGCACCACCTCGCCTTCGAAGGCGGGGCCGTAGGCTACGGGTATGGGCACCTGAGCAATCTTGATCTTGATGCCGCGGATTTCCACGCAACGCTGCACCAATCGTTGGGCCTTCTCCAGGTCGTCCTTGCCGGGCAGGTCATCGAATGGCAGGCTAACCACATGGGCATACCTGGTGACCCCGGAAGGCAGGATGTTGGGGATGACGGTGTCAGCTATTACAGGGAAGCCATAATTTATGGCCCCGGCGGCGGTGGCGTACTTGATATCATCTACCTGTCCCAGGGCCAGGACGAAGGCGAAACAGCGGAACTTGTTATAAAGCAGGATCTTGCGGATGTCGCCGGCAGCCACGTTTCCGAAGCTGAGAGCGGCGCGGGTGGCATAACCCAGAGCGTAGACCGCGGAGTAGGTATCCGTTCCGAAGGTGACGGTGAAGGTGTCATAGCCCAGGTCTACTCCCGATTCCCGCAGCTGGTCGATGATGGACCGGCCGTTGGACTGGCTGCACAGGAAGACCAGTTGCCCTCTGGACTGGAGCTGGCGGACGATTTCGACGGCTACCTCGTTGCTCTTGGCGGCGCCCACTATGGCGGCAAAACCTGGCATGCGGCCGTCAACCATCTGAATGCCCCACGACCGCATCTGGACGTCATCGATGGGACCGTTGAGTTTGTGGCCGTTGTACTGCTCCGGTTGCTGGCCCTTGGCGAAGCGGATGCCTTCAATGATCTCCTCGGCGAAGAGGGTGGCTACTCCAGCGTCCAGGGTTTCACCCAGGTAGGGTAGCCAGAGGTTGTCTCTCGGTACCGGCGGAAGCAAGCTCCTGGCATGTTGAAGCGCGGCGGGCATGTCACCCAGCTTGGTAATCTTCTGGCCGGTGAACCCGAAGATGACCGGCAGGAAGTAGCTGGTGGACGTGAAGGCGACCGGAGTCTCGGGCCCCATCTTCTGAAGGGCGTCTTTCAGCGTTGCCTCCGCGTCGGCGATCACGGAGTGAGCACCTCTTATGGCTGAGGTAGCAATAAACCTTGACATCTTGAGTTTTCCCCCTTTAGCTGAATTGGCGCTGGCTTTCTAGTAGCGACGGAAGTCACCCGACATGGGGGCATCCACCGGATTGGTATCTACCGTGCGACCGGCTTTCACAAACCCTGGACTCTTGGCGGACACCGCCGGTTCTTTCCAGAGGGTCTCTGCGCTCTTAAGTGCCTGGCGAGCCAGCGATGTCTTGCTTTCGTCGGTGTACACCGCGAGAAGTATTCCGCCTATCCGGAGCGCGAACTCATAATACTTGCCCTGCTCGGCGGAGATTCCGAGCTCCTTGGTCAGAAGGGCCGCCATCTCCTCTTTGTTTTCTTTCAGGGGGGTAGAGATGGGGCCGGTAGAGAGAAGTTCGCCCAGGCCGCCAATAGCGCTCTTGCTGGGCCCGGCGAGTTTGGCCGTCAGGCCCCGGTTTTGCTCCATCGGACGGAAGACCACGGCAATCTCGTTGCTGAAACCCTTGTCCCTGAGCAGGCCCAGAGCCTTGTCTGCGGTATCTGGACTCCGGAAAAGCCTTACTACTTTTGCCATGACGACTCCTCCTGTGCCAAAACAGCGAATTTTATCACCACGCTACCTATACGTCAAATATCAGCCAAAGCTAGTTCCCCGAAACTGTCATGCCCGCGGAAGCGGGCATCCCCCATTCTGGCTGGCAGCCAGCACCACGAAGGATGAAAACATGGCCCCGCCGCAGTTGCCGTCATTGCTAGGGCGAAGCCCGAAGCAATCTCATACGGTACTAGTGGCGCAGAGATTGCTTCGCCCTCCCGACAGGTCGGGATGGGCTCGCAATGACAGGCCGTGCCCGAACCGGTATTTTCGTGAGAATGACATGAAGGAGTCGCCTGAGTTTGTTCGGTGGCGGTTTGATTCTGACCGGCGTTGTGTCCTGATTCTATTTTGCCCCTGGACTGCTGCCCGGTTTCACCAGAGGGATTCCCTTCGCACATAGCGGGCAGCCAGAGGCCGGGTAGGTGGGTATTTGGGCTCTATAGCAACTGAACAGCGGCACCCCGAAGTCCACCACGGCCACGGTGCGGTCGACGAGCACTCCGACGCCTACCACAACGCCGCCGAGGGACTTGACTGCATCGAGCATCTCCTTGACGGAGCCGCCGGTGGTGAGCACATCATCTACCACCAGCACCCTTTCGCCGGGTCTGATGTCCTGGCCGCGTCGGAAGACCCTTCTTGTCTCTTCCCTCTCCGCGAATACGGCCCTGACTCCGAGCTGGCGGGCTACCTCGTAGGACAGGATTATGCCGCCAACGGTGGGTCCAGCCACGAGGTCAAGGCGTTCTCCCTTGAAATGGTGAGCGATTTTTCTACAGAGCATCTCGGTGTAGCGAGGATGCTGCAGGATGCGGAACTTCTCCCAGTAGGCCGACGAGTGCTGTCCGGAGGTCAGCAGGAAATGACCCTCCATCAATGCGCCACTCTGGAGGAAGATGCTTTCCACATCCTGAGGCATGGTTTGCTCCTTTTTGCAGGTATCTTGCCGAATGGTCAGCCCGGCTGGAGTTTGTAGTGGGGGACTCCTCCCCACAGCCTGGGCGGCCAGTAGATGAACCAGGCCTTGCCGATGATGCTGGTGCGGGGAAGTGGACCGGCGAGATGGGAATCAACGCTGGGGTTGCGGTTGTCACCCAGGACGAAGTAGTAGCCCGGAGGTATCTGTTTCGCGGAGTAAGTGTAGCGGATAGGCTCCTTAATATAGGGTTCTTCCTTCCTCTGCCCGTTCAGGTAGAGTGCGCCGTCCTTGATTTCGACGATATCTCCGGGTACGGCGATAACCCTCTTGATCCACGGTACGCCAAAGGGAGGATAGGCTACCACGACATCACCCCGCTGAGGTGACTTGAAGAAGTAGACGATCTTGCCGATAATGAGATACTCGCCGGCATGGAGGTTGGGCTCCATGCTGGACCCCGACTCTATGACCACGGTCTGGATGGAGAGGCGCAGTCCCAGGTATACCAAAGATGCGATTATCAGGAGGCGGATGAGCTCACGAGCTAGGTCGCGGGCGATGTGGCCGCGAGTCGAGGATGTTTCTGGCGGAGTAGCTGGCTGGGCATCTGCTGGTGGTATGGCGGGAGGCAAAGGTCCGCTGCCTGCAGAGCCGTCGGGCAGATCTGTGGGCTCGGAGCCCATCTCCTGGAGCGCATCATGATGGTCTTCCGGGGGTTTCATGAGGTCTGGTCAGTCATAGCTTGATGGATGTATTATAACCACTGCCGCCTGTCGTTGTCACCTCGATCGCGGGGGCATCTGACGGCTGTTTTCGGCTTCTGAACTGTTGTTGCCAGCACGACGAAATGTCCTGTCCTGCCTTTTTCGCTATAATGGAACTGGAATCGTAGATGTGAAGGAAGAAGGAATAGGAAATGAAAAGGTACTTCTTGCTCTGGGCGCTGGCCCTGGTGCTGGTGGCGGGAGGGCTCAGTGCGTGCGTTTCGGTTCCGGCGCCGGAATCCGGTCCTGCCCAAGATGGCGGACAGCAGAGGGGAGTGTGGGTTAGCGGCGAAGGGAAGGTGATGGTGGTGCCCGACATCGCCCTGCTGAGTGTTGGCATCGAGGTGCAGGCAGCCAGTGTGGATGTAGCCCAGCGAAAGGCCAGCGAGGCGATGGATGCAGCGATGAAGGCCCTTAATTCCGGGGGTGTGGCAGACAAAGATATCAAGACGCAGCGCTTCAGCGTTCAGCCTGTTTACAGCAGCGTGCTGAAGGAAGGGGTGCGACGTCAGGAGATCACTGGCTATCAGGTGAGTAATATGGTTTCGGTCAAGATCAGGGCCATTGACAAGGCGGGTGCCATCATCGATGCGGTGGCCAGGGCTGGTGGGGACGCCGCCCGGATAAACAACGTCAGTTTCACGGTGGAAGACCCGTCGAAGTACCTGAACGAAGCCAGGGAGAAGGCGCTTCGCGAGGCGATGGCAAAGGCCAGGCAGATAGCTGAGGTGACGGGAATCAGCCTGGGCAAGCCGGTGTCCATCACCGAGTCAGGCGGGTTTTTCCCGATCATGAGGTCGTTTGATCTTAAGGCTGCGGCGGCCAGCGGCGCTCCCTCTACTCCTATCAGCCCGGGCGAGACTGAGATTACCCTCAACGTCCAGATGGTCTTCAGTATCAAGTAAAGGGGGGAATTCCTCTCTCCTGGAGGGAGAGAGTTAGAGTGAGGGGGTTTCCTTCTGAAGAGGACATCTTCCTCTTGCCTTTTTTGACGGAGACTGTGCGCGCTCCTATAATATTCTAGAATAGGGAATTGGCCTCTGTCATCGGGCAGAGTATTCAGGGGAGTTGGATTCATGGTTCTGAGTGACCGCACTATCAAAGAGGAAATCGCTGCCAGACGCATTGTTATCGAGCCGCTGGATGAAGAGTGTTTTCAGCCGGCCAGCGTAGATGCGTATCTGAAGGGGAAGGGGGCGTAGTGGTGCCGGTAGATTATATGGGGCAGGCCCTCAGTTTGGCGAGGCTGGCACTGGGGTACACGAGCCCCAATCCAGCGGTAGGTGCGGTGGTGGTGAAGGATGGTCTCGTAGTCGGGCTGGGCTACACCCAGCCCCCGGGATCGAGGCATGCGGAGGTCGTGGCCCTTCAGCAGGCCGAGGATAGGGCCAGAGGCGCCAGCCTGTTCGTTACCATGGAACCCTGCTGTCATTACGGCCGGACGCCGCCCTGCGTCGAGGCAATTGTTGCCGCCGGCATAGCCGAGGTGCATTTTTCGATGCTGGACCCGAACCCTGTCGTCTGCGGTAAAGGGAAGGCAGAGCTGGAGAAGGCAGGCCTCCGGATTTATCTTGGGGAGCGCCAGGAAGAGGCTTTCGAACTGAACGAGGCCTATGTGAAGTACATCACCACCGGGTTGCCTTTCGTCACCGCCAAGATGGCGATGAGTCTGGATGGGAGAATCGCTACGAGGAGTGGGGATTCCAAGTGGATTAGCGGTGAGAAGGCGCGGCAGTATGCTCAGGACCTGCGCCATTCGGTGGATGCCATCATGGTAGGGGTGAACACCGTGGTGGCTGATGACCCCCGCCTCACCGCCCGGAGCTTCTCCGACCGCGGTGGGAGGTCAAGGAAGCAGCCTCTGAGGGTGATACTTGATGCAAGTGGGCGCACGCCCCTCACGGCGCAGGTTTTCAAGGAACCGGGCGATACGCTTCTGGCGGTGGGTTCATCGTGTGGTCCCGAGAAGGTGGAAGCGTTTGTGAAAGCTGGGGCGGAGGTGGTGTCCCTGCCGTCCGAGAGAGGGCTGGTGGACCTGCAGGCCCTGCTCAAGGAGCTCGGGAAAAAGGAGATCACCAGTGTGCTGGTGGAGGGCGGGGGCGCCCTGCTGGGCTCTTTTTTTGACTCGGGGCTGGTGGACAAGGTAGTGGCTTTCATCGCTCCTCTCATCATCGGCGGTAAGGACGCTAAGTCCGCCGTCGAGGGGTACGGGGTCGACAAAGTCGGCCAGGCGCTCAGGCTGGACCGGGTGAGAATAGAGCGGGTGGCTGATGACCTGTTGCTGCAGGGTTATGTGAGCAAGTAGGTGTTCACTGGCATTGTTGAGGAAATCGGCCGGGTGAAGGCGATGAGCCCCAAGGGTTTGACCATATCAGCCCGAAAGGCTCTCGAGGGCACGAAACTGGGTGACAGTGTGGCGGTGAACGGCGTCTGTCTAACAGTGACCCGTTTGGGCGGCTCGTCCTTTTCTGTGGATGTGATGCCGGAAACGTTGCGCCGGACTAACCTGGGCGGGCTCCGGAGCGGTGATCCGGTGAATCTGGAGAGGGCGCTGGGATTGGGAGACAGACTGGGGGGACATCTGGTGCAGGGGCATGTGGATGCCACCGGGAAGCTTCTTTCTTTCACCCCGCAGGGGGACGCGACCATAGTGGCTGTCTCGGCGCCGCCCAGCTTGATGCCTTACATTGTAGAAAAGGGATTCGTTGCCGTAGACGGCATCAGCCTTACGGTGATTGAGCGGGACAGCTCTTCCTTCAAGGTGTCGCTGGTCGCCTATACGCAGCAGAATACTATCCTGGGAACGAAAAAACCGGGCGAACTGGTGAACCTGGAAGTGGACATCCTGGCCAAATACGTAGAGCAGTTGTTGAAAAGGCCTGCCTCCCGGATTTCTCAGGAATTCCTGGTGGAGCATGGCTTTGGCGTGTGAGACGCCGCGTTGTAGAAGGAGACTCTGATGAGATTGACCTCGATACCAGAGGCTACTGAGAAAATCAAAGCCGGTGAGTTTATTATTCTCGTCGATGACGAGGACCGCGAGAACGAGGGCGACCTGGCCATAGCTGCGGAGAAGGTAACGCCGGAGGCTATCAACTTTATGGCCCGGTACGCTCGCGGTCTCATCTGCATGCCGGTTAGCGGACAGAGACTGGATGAGCTCCATGTTCCCTTGATGGTGCAGGATAATACCTCTCGCCATGGGACTGCTTTTACCATATCGGTGGAGTCGAAGCATAAGACCACCACCGGCATTTCGGCTCATGATCGGGCGGCTACCGTTAAGGCTATCATCGACCCTAATACCAGACCGGAGGACCTGGCCCGTCCCGGTCACATGTTCCCTCTGCGGGCAAGGGAGGGTGGTGTGCTGGCTCGCGCCGGGCACACTGAAGCCATCGTTGACCTGGCCGGGATGGCTGGCCTTTACCCGTCCGGGGTCATCTGCGAGGTGATGAACGAAGACGGCACTATGGCCAGGTTGCCACAGCTTGAAGTCATGGCGAAGGAGCATAAGCTGCCCATCGTTAGCATCGCCGACCTCATCGCCTACCGCCGGCGGCACGAGAAGCTGGTGCAGCGGGTGGCGGAGGCGAAGTTGCCCACCAGGTACGGAGACTTTACGGCCATCGCCTACAGGAGCGTGGTGGACCCCGACGAGCATGTCGCCCTGGTGAAGGGGGACCTTCGCGAGAATGGGGCGGTGCTGGTGCGGGTGCACAGCGAATGTCTCACCGGTGATGTCTTCGGCAGCATGCGGTGCGACTGCGGTGAGCAGATAAACCTGGCCATGGAAGCCATTGCCCGGGAAGGTCGCGGGGTGTTCCTATACATGCGACAGGAAGGGCGGGGAATCGGCATCCATAACAAGATTCGCGCTTATGCCTTGCAAGACACGGGTCTGGATACGGTGGAAGCCAACGTGTGCCTGGGGTTCGCCCCCGACCTGAGAGACTATGGCATAGGGGCGCAAATACTGGCTGACCTGGGGCTGAGCTCCATCCGTTTGCTGACCAATAATCCCAAGAAGGTTATTGGCCTTGAAGGATACGGGCTGAAGGTGGTGGAGACCGTGCCCATCCTGGCTCGACCCAATCCCTACAACATCGCCTATTTGGAGACAAAGCAGAAGAAGATGGGGCACGTATTGCCTCTCGAACAGTTGCAAGAGCAGTCAGGGACCAGAAAAGAAAGCTGAATGGAGGTACCAATGAGCATAATCGAAGGCAATCTGTTGGGCAAAGGGCTGAAGTTCGTGTTGGTCATCTCCCGGTTCAATGAGTTCATTACCAGCAAGCTACTCGAAGGAGCGAAGGACGCGCTACTGCGCCATGGTGTAGCGGGAGCGGATATCGATGTCGCCTGGACGCCGGGAGCTTTCGAGATACCTCTCATAGCCAAAAAGCTCGCCCAGGGGGGGAAATACCATGCCGTGGTCTGCCTCGGAGCGGTCATCCGGGGAGGCACCCCTCACTTTGAGTACATAGCCTCTGAAGTCTCCAAGGGCATAGCGATGGTGAGCCTGGAGACCGGTGTGCCGGTCATCTTCGGGGTCATCACTGCTGAAAACCTGGAGCAGGCCATCGAAAGGGCAGGCGCGAAGGAAGGCAACAAAGGCTCACAGGCGGCGGTTAGCGCCATCGAGATGGCCAATCTCGTCAGGAATATTGGCGCGGCCTGAGGTCAGTCCACTACTCTGAAGACGGTGTCGCCTCTCCTCACGGGAGACGGCACCTTGATTCCCACCGAGTCCCCGGCCCTGGCTTCCCTCACATCCTGATTATGGATTTGCATCGAGGTGACTGCCATTTCCAAGTCGGTGGTGTGCCCCTTGATGTGTACCTTCTCGCCCACCTTCATCGGGCCGGTCAGGTCTACCCCGGCCACGACGGGACGAGCGAAGAAGTCGCTGACCTTGCCAACTGCGATCTCTGCCATTGAATCACCTCCCGGACTAATTCAGTCCCCTGGCGGCTGGTCGGTCACAATTCGATTATACCACAGTTCTCACTGCTCTTCCGTTGTTCTGCCCTTGCGAGGCACACTGCCGAAGCAATCTCACACGGCTCTGGGTCGTAGGGGCCCGGAGATTACTTCGCTCCGCTCGCAATGACAGGCGGTCATCTGCCCTGATTGACACTGTCCAGAGCACAGAATAAGATAGCCTAAATCTCCGAGGAGGTTGGCAATGTCCGAGCAGGCCAAATACAGCAGGCTCTTTGAGCCCTACCGGCTGGGGTCTCTGGCCCTGAAGAACCGGATAGTGATGCCGGCCATGGCGGTGGCCTTTGCCAGCGACGAAGGCCACGTGACAAAGCGGTTGCTCCACTATTTCACAGCGCGGGCCAGGGGTGGTGTCGGTTTCATCATAGTAGGCTACACCAGCGTCGACTATCGGCGGGGGCGCACCGGCCCGAACAAGCTGTCCATAGACGATGACCGGTGTATCCCCGGTCTGAGCCAGCTGGTAGAGACCGTTCATGGGGAGGGGCTAAAGGTGGCGGTGCAGTTGAACCACGGTGGTGGCTACTCACCGTCCTCTCTCACCGGATTGCAGCCGGTGGCCCCGTCGGCCGTCTTCTGCCGCCCTGGTGGGGACTTGCCCCACCCTTTGACGGAGGCGGAGATAGAGGAGATCGTCGGCCGTTTCGCTGCGGCGGCCGGGCGGGCAGTGAAGGCCGGGTTCGACGCTCTCGAGATTCACGCCGCTTCAGGCTATTTGATTAACCAGTTCCTTTCCCCTTCGAGGAACAAGCGTCAGGACAAGTACGGGGGGAGCCTTGAAAACCGCGCCCGGTTCTTGCTGGAGATAGTCGGCGCCATCAGGCAGAAGATGGGGAAAGGCTATCCGTTGTCCGTCAGGATCAACGGCTCAGAGTACGGTATCCCCGGCGGTATCACCGTCGACAATGCCGTGGCGCTGGCCGTCCTTCTCGAGAAAGCAGGAGTCGATGCCGTCAATGTTACCTACTTCGGCGCCAGATATCCTTTTGTAGAGACTGAAGAGCCTGATGGCAGCTTCATCCCACTGGCCGCGGCGGTGAAGAAGGCGGTCAAGGTGCCGGTAATCGCAGTGGGAAGGATAAGCCCCCGGCTGGGAGAGGAGGTCTTGCGGGAGGGGAAGGCCGATCTTGTAGCCATAGGGCGCGCGCTACTGGCCGACCCGGAGTTGCCTTTGAAGGCATTTGCCGGCAGGGAGGAGGACATTAATCCCTGTATCACTTGCCGCTACTGCGGGTTTCTGACCCCTCACGGGGAGACGGGGTGCATGGTCAACCCGGTTCTGGGCAGGGAAGGTGATTTCAATCTGCGGCGGACTGAGAAGGTGAAGAGAGTGCTCGTCGTGGGGGGTGGCCCGGCCGGCATGCAGGCCGCCCGCGTGGCGGCGCTGCGGGGCCATGAGGTGACCCTGGTGGAGAAGGGGCAGAGGCTGGGCGGGCTGCTGCACACTGCCTCTCGTGTTCCCGGGTACAGCAGGATTGCGGACCTCGCCCGCTATTCCGCCCGCCAGGTGGAGAAGGCGGGTGTGAAGGTCGAGCGCGGCAGAGCAGTTACCGCAGCCACTCTGGAGGCCATCAAGCCCGATGCCGTAGTCCTGGCGACTGGAGCCCGGATAACTCTGGTCAGGCGGGTCATCGCCGGGATGGTACTGTTCCTGGCCCGCATGGGCTATCCCGGCATTCAGGACAAGGGCCTGCTGCTGAAGAGCCCAACCAAGCGGCGGCAGATCCTGGGTGTGCAGACGCCTCTTCTGGCTGCTGCCAGGCCGAATCAGGAGCTTTTATCTCTGGTCCGCGGCCGCGTGGACGAGGTCTATCTCGCCGGCGATTGCCTGGAGCCTTCAGGAATCATGCAGGCGCTGACCGACGGCGAGCGCATCGGGCACAGCCTATAAGCCAGTACTTGGTTGCGGCAGTCCCTGTACGATAAAAGAATTACTCTCCCTTGACGGGAGAGGCTAGGTGAGGGTGAAATCTCAGCATGAGCTGAAGCCCCCTCTCTCTAACTCTCCCCCTCAAGGGGGGAGAGAACTGTCTGGCTTTCTGTGCAAGCAGGAACTAGAGCACCCGGCCCACGCGAGCGCCGTCTGCCATGGCCGACATAATGCCAAACGGCTCTCGGCAGTCTCCGACCACATGGACCTCGGATACGGCGCCCCCGACTTCCTTCAACAGCTCGAGGTCCGGCCTCGATGCGGCCAGCATTACAGTGTGCGGGCCCACGAGCTGTATGCGCTCGGCCCGGTCTCTGAGTATCCAGTCCTTTTTCAGAGCATCCCGGTATCTGAAGAATACCACCATTGCCGCAGCCATCTCTGCTAGCCTCCTGAGCGGGCTCAGCTTGCCGCCAGTGGCAAGCACCAGGGCATCCGG
>JAENJB010000077.1 GCA_016844565.1 Dehalococcoidia bacterium | reverse complement strand
CTCGTAGCCGCTCATCCCTGGCAGCATGATATCGAGTATGAGCAGGTCGGGCGTTTCCCTCTCCACCAGCTCCAGCGCCGAGCGGCCTTCGATGGCCGTGAGGACCCGGTAGCCCACCGACTCCAGGTTGGCGCGGACCAGCCTGACCAGTTGAGGGTCGTCGTCAACCAGCAGGACCGTTATCTTCTTAGCCATCGGTCGCCTTCCTCGCCTTTTCTGCGTGTTCCACCGGCAGGCTGAAATAGAACTTGCTCCCCTTGCCGGCGGCGCTTTCCAGCCATACCCGGCCCCCGTGGGCCTCCACGTGGCCTTTGGTGATGGACAGGCCGAGTCCACTGCCCGGGACGCCCCTGGTCTCCGGGCTGTTCACCCGGTAGAACCGCTCGAACACCTTGTCCTGGTGCTCCGGCGATACGCCTATCCCCTGGTCGCTTACACTGACGACGACGCGGCCGTCCTCGACCTCGCCGGCGATGACGATCTCGCTACCTTCCGGCGAGTACTTTATGGCGTTCTGCACCAGGTTCTGGAGCACCTGCTCCATGCAGCGAACATCGGCTTCCACCACGGGGAAAGAGCTGGCGAAAGCGAGGGAAAGATTGTGCTTCTTGGCCCTCATGCCGGCGTCATCTACGACCTTCCGTGCCAGTCGCGGCAGCAGCAACGGCTCCTTCTCCAGCTTGAGAGCGCCGGCTTCCAGTTTGGCCGACTGCAGGAGCTTGTCGATCAGGTCGTGCAGCAGGTCGGTCTTCTCATCTATTACCTGGAGGAATTCGCGCTGCGTCCCCTCGTCCCACGAGACGTCCTGGCGGAGCAGCGAGGTGGAGTAGCCTTTGATAAGGGTGAGAGGGGTGCGCAACTCGTGAGAGACGGAGGAGATGAACTCGGACCTCAACCGGTCGGCTTCATAGAGTGATCGAGACTCCTCGGCTTCCTTGGTCAGTTGGGCCCGCTCAACGGCTATGGTGATGTAATCAGCGATGGCCTGGAGAAGCCGTCGCGAAGATTCCGAGAATGCCTGGCTATCCCGGAAGCTCACCATGATAAGGCTTCCGATGTTCCGGCTGTGCTGGGTCAGCGGGGCGGAGATAAAGCTTCGGGTCCTTCCTCGCAGAGGCTCGGTCTGGAAAAAGGCCCCAATGGCCGCAACCAGCGTGTCAGTGGGGCTGCCGCCGGCCTTGTCCGGTGCCTGGCCGACGCCCGGAGCGTATACGAACTTGGAGAGCGCCTCCCTGTCCAGCCCGAAGGCGCACCGCACCGCCAGGCCGTGACGGTCCGGGTCGTGGAGAAGAAGCGCCCCGGCGTCGGCGCCCGGAATGATCTCCACCGCCTTGGCCACCACCGCATCGAGAAGGCTCGGCAGGTCGATGGCGGAGGTCAGAATGTCCGACACCAAGAGCAGTGACGAAAGCTCCCTGGTCTTCTGCTGTAGCTCATCATGAGAGGTCTTGAGCTTTACCCTCATGTCATTGAAACTTCGCCCCAGGGTGCCGACCTCGTCGTTTCCGGAGATGGTGGCCGGGGTGTTCAAGTCTCCGTCAGCTATCCTCTGGGAAGCGGCGGTGAGCAGTCTGATGCGGCTTCCGACATCCCGCGTGGTTATCACCACGAGCATGAGTGCGATGGTGACCAGGCCCACGCCGAAGAGCAGCAACCGCTGCCGCAGGTCGTTGGTGGGGGCCAGCGCCTCGTCCTCCGACTGGCGAATGACGACGCCCCAGTTGGCCCTCTCGAGGGGGACAAAGGCCAGCACATCCCTTCGTGCCACGGTCTGGTCCGGTTCATGGCAGGTGTGGCAGACTCCGCGTGTGGGCTCCCTAGCGGCGATAAGGGCCGCGAAGCGCCCGCTGTGGTCGCTCTTCTCGAAAGGCGCCAGCTTGGGGCCCGGCTCGGTCCTGGCGACCACTATCCCGTTCTGGTCCACGATCTCTACATAGCCTGTCTGCCCCAGCCTGAGCGGCTTAACGAAGCCGCCGATGCCCGACCGGGAGAGGTCAACGGCGACGGCCAGCGCCCCCCGGCTGCCCTGCTTGTCCTCCCGGGTGGGGCTGGAAAGAATAATCGCCGGTGAGTCGCTTCCCGGCAGCGAGACAAGTCCGGAGACGGAGGTGCTGTTGCTGTTTATGGTCTGCCTGATGCTCGCGAAGGAGGCCAGAGAATCGATTTCGGTCCTGGAAGCTGCGGACTTGCTCCATACGACCTCTCCTCTGTGGTTTGTAACGTAGATGCCGTTCACATGGATGGACAGGCGGGGATAGATGGCCGCAAGCGCTTCCATACTTGGCTCGTAGCTGCTCCTGTCTCCGCCGTTCTCAATCTGCTGAGCTGCGCTCTCGAGCTCCGAGAGCGCCCGCCCGAGCGCCTCGTCCACATAGTCCGCCACCAGGGCGGCGGTAGTCAGCCGGTCTTCAAGCATGGTCTCCGAGGCCTGGCTGACGGCGCGCAAGCCCAGGGAGCTGAACACGCCCACCCCGAAGAGGAGCCCGATGGTGGTCAGGAGGGTAATCTTCTTCCACAGGTTGAGGTTGGTCAGGAAGCTCACGAGCCCCGCCTCCTTAACTCAGACATGCGCCACCCGCGCGTGTGGGGAAGAACGATATTCATTACCGCTTATTATATTTTATAGCACCTGTTCTTCGCATGTATCAGCCGCAAAACGCCCTGTTTTGTGATGGGGGGGGGGGGTAGTGCATCAAAACCAGTTGGGATGGACCAGGTGCGCAAGGGTAGACAGAGCCCCCTGCCCAGCCTTTTGGAGGCTTATGTGTGGTCGGCCCTTAGATTTCCTGCTGTGGCTGGAGGACGTGCTGCTGCCTGTTGGCAGATAAACTCCCGGGTTAGCCTGGCCAGGCTGATATAAAAGGGGCTGCTGGCGTGCTGCAGGATGAGGTCGGCGAACCCGGGTACCCATCTGGCCAGGTGATTCTCTAGAAAGGAGTGGCGAATAGTGCCGAAGCGGGCCGCTTCCCCGGCTTGACCCATTTGGAGCGCTTCAAGTTCCCGGGCGTAAAGGTAGGACATGAACTCCAGCTCTGCCGATATGTGGTCGGGTAAATCCTTGAAATCCGCGGCTATGTGGAGGCCGGCTTCCCTGTATTGCCTCACCACCTCCAGGGTTGATTGCCCCATTATCTCGCTATCCACGTGCATCGACTCATACGGATAGGCTTGTGCCTTGACGGGACCGCGGAACAGTCTTGCGTATTCCACCCCCAGGGCTGCAGGCTTGTCGCGGTCTCGAGGGCTGCTCTTCAGGTTCTCCAACTCGGTGTCGAGAAAGCCAAGTCCCAAGGCCGTGAGAGCTTCTCCGAGCTGTTCGGAGAAAAAGCTCCCTGGGAAATCACCCCCGGGTGCATAGTAGGCAGAGGAAAGGAGCCTGTAGACCTCGCCCTCGGCCCTGAGACACTCTAACTGCCCGGGCATCTCATCCTTTCAAGAGATAGAATACGTGGGGGTTGGTGCCGAAATCCGGCCGGAGGACAGTGCTGTTACGGCGGGAGAGCACCTTGTTCAGGCTACCGTTCGGCTCGTCCAGGTCTCCAAAGACACGGGCGGATGCCGGACAGGCGGTGACGCAAGCTGGTGGTTGGCCCTTGTCTACCAGGTGGGCGCAGAAAGTGCATTTGTCCACCTTGCCCTTGGGCGGCCTGTTCGTGGTGTTGCCTGGAGGGATGGCATCCGGGTTATGGAAGGACTTGGCCTCCTCAGTCTGGACTGAGACCCGCTGGTCGTAAGGGCAGACCGCCATGCAGTAGCGGCAGCCGGTGCACTTCGCCCAGTCTATGAGGACTATCCCGTCCTCACGTCTGGTGGTAGCTCCTGTAGGACAGGCGGCGACGCAAGGGGGGTTATCGCACTGGTTGCACAGAACCGGGTAGATCTCCACCCTTGGATGGGGGTACTTGCCGTTCGACGACAGGGGAACCACCCTTGTCCTGAAGGTCATCTGCCTGTTCTTGAAGCTTTCGGGGGTCGAATCAGGGACGTTGTTCTCCATCTTGCAGGCGATTACACAAGCCTGGCAGGCCAGACACCTGTCAAGGTCGATAGCCATAGCATACCTGGCCATATTTCATCTCCTCCTTAGGCAGTGGCCCTGGAAATCTTCACTCTGGTATTGAAGTAGGCTGCCATCCCGGTGATGTGTTCGAACATGACGCCGGTTATCTCATTGGGGTTGGCTCCGATGCCCTTGGCCCACCGGCCATAGGACCAGTGGCCTTGCCCGTAGCACATGGCGACCACTTGCGGATGAATACCTTCCGAAAGCTTGGCCGTTGCCTTTATCCGGCCAGCCGTGGATTCTACATAGACGGCATCGCCATCGGCGATGCCGTACTGCTTGGCTGTAGCCGGGTTAATCTCCGCCAGGTTGGTCCATCCCATACCGTAGAGAGGATTGAGATACATCTCTTGAGCCCACGGCGTGTTGGCGCTTCTGCCCTCCTGGTTGAGCTGGTTCTTGTAGCTTATCAGACTCAGGGGAAAGGTGGCTGGGTCGCCGATGAAGGTCGGCTCCTCATAGTGAGGCACATAGACCAGGTCCCCTCTGGCCTTGATATAGTAGCTCTGCAGGTCGCTCTCAGTCACCTTCTTATCTTCAAACAACTGTTTGAGATTGCCGGAGAAGAACTCGAACTTCTTTGAGGGTGTCTTGAACTCTTTGGCGAACTTGTGTGGTCCTACGTTGACTGTTCCCTTAGCCTTCAGCTCAGGCCAGCCGCCAGGGAGAGTTTGCCAGGCAACTTCCGTACGGGCCTTGGTATAACCCTCGGCAGTGTCACCGTAGGCACCTCCTATGCCTTCAAAGGACTGCTTGATGCTGGGGTAATGCTCTCCTAATTTCTTGCCCAGAGCTATGGCTATTTCCACCTCGCTCTTGGTGTCGTAGAGGGGCTCCACTACGGGCTGGAAGAGAGTCAGACCGCTCCACAGATTGGCGCCGCCGGCGGGGCTTCCGGCACTCCATTTCTCCAAGTAAGTCTTGGCGGGCAGGACAACATCGGAGTAGTGGCTCCACTCGCTGATATGCGTCGTGTGGTGCACCACGAAGGGTATCTTCTTCAGTACCTCCTCCCACCGCTTGGAACCGGGAGCGGAGAAGGTGAAGTTGTTCCAGTAACCCAGGGCCATTTCTATTGGATAAGGGGAATCCTTGAGGATGTTGTCGGCTGCGTTGTTGGTGATGACGTCAGCGTACGGGAACTTCTTGCTCCCTTTTTCATCGATGCGGGGCTTCTTGCTGCCTGCTGTTGCCACCTCGTCCTGAGGCAGGGCGATGGGCTCGGGGGAGAGGCTGACGCTGGGGTAATGGGTTATGCCACCCTTGACCTCTACGCTGCCTACCAATCCGTTCAGGGCGTAGATGGCGTATACGTTGTAAGTCCCGTTGCCCGGCCATGCCCCGGCCCCCCTTCCTCGTACCGTTATCGCCGGTCGCGTGGTAGCAAACTCGTAGGCTATCCTCTTGATAGTGTCCGCGGGGATCCCTGTCTTCTTGGCCGCCTCGGCAGCGGTAAAGTCCTTCAGGGACAGGTTCCACCATTTGATTAGTCCAGCAGTGGAGGCATCTGCCCAGTCTGCCTCGTCAACCGTTTGAAAGGCCACGAATTTCTTGGTGGGGTCTTTGAAATCACCGACGAAACTCCGGCTCCAGAGGCCGGAGGTAAGTATCTCATGGGCGATGCCCAGCGCCAGGGCGCCATCGGTACCCGGATTAATGGGGAGCCACTCGTCTGCCCTGGCTCCGGTGATGGAGAGGCGCGGGTCCACTACGACCATCTTGGGGCGAACAGCCCTACCCCGGCGTCCCTCCGGCCAGGCTGCCAGCACGCCCGTAGTGGGACGGTGGGACTCAAGCAAGGGGGAGCCGAAGACCAGAACGTAGTTGGAGTCCTCCAGGTCGTGGGAGCTGTACGCATATTCCCCGCGGGCGTACCAGTTGCCGGACTTGTTGGTCTCGTCGCAGAGGGCGCTGTGCGAAATGGTATTGGGGGTGCCGTAGGCTTTCGCCAGCCGGCCATAAAGGATGTCCGCGTCCAGCGAGGTATATCTGCCTCGGAAGAGAGCGAATTTCTCCGGGGTGCCTTTGTCCCGAAGCTCCTTCATCTT
>JAENJB010000215.1 GCA_016844565.1 Dehalococcoidia bacterium | reverse complement strand
CGCCCGATGTCAGGCTCCTCAGCATCGAGCTGATGGATGAGAAGCTGCGGGGCTCTTTCGACTATAAGCCGGGGCAGTTCGCCTTCCTCTCCGCCTTCGGGCAAGGGGAATCGCCCTTCGGCATCGTCTCGTCGCCCCGCCGCAACGAGGGGCTGAAATTCGCCGTGAGGAAGGTGGGCACGGTCACACGGGCGCTGCACGACCTGGAGCCGGGAGGGCTGGTCGGGGTGCGGGGGCCCTTCGGTAACCACTTCCCTCTCGATGACTTCAAAGGCAAGAACATCCTTATCATCGGCGGTGGCATCGGCATGGCGCCCCTGAGGCCGGTGATAAACTCCATCCTGGACAATCGCGACAGCTATGGGGAGCTACTGATAATCAACGGGGCGCGCTCGCCCATGGACCTGGTCTTTGCCGACGAGTTCGATACCTGGGCGGCGGCGCCGAAGACGAAGGTGGAGCTCACTGTGGACAAAGGTGGTGATAGCTGGATGGGGCGGGTGGCCCTGATTCCGGCGGTGGTCAAAGAGCTCAAGCCGTCGCCGGAGAACNNNNTGCTGACGGCGCTGAAAGAGCTGAGCTTCGCCCCTCCGCAGATAGTGACCACGCTCGAGGCCAAGATGAAGTGCGGGCTGGGCAAGTGCGCGCGGTGCAACGTCGGCGACAAATACGTCTGCCAGGACGGCCCGGTGTTCACCCTGGAGCAGATTTCAGGGTTCGTCGAAGAGTTCTGAGGCGCCACGCCCTGTCATTCTGAGGCCGCCTCAAGCGGACGAGGCAATCTATATCCCGTGTCCATCACGATTCCCCGCTCTCCTTCTTTAGAATGCGCTTGAGCTCTTTGATGAGCGGGGGAAGGTCTTCGGTCACAATTGTCCAGATAACGTCCAGGTCAACATCAATGTAGCCATGGGCGAGTCGGTTTCTCGTGCCGCTGATCAAGTCCCATGGGATCCCGGGATACCGCTTGCGCAGTTCGCCGGAAATAGTCTTCACCGCTTCGCCGACGATTTCTATGGAGTGGATGGTGGCCATTGCCAGCATGTCATCGGCGTCAAAATCAGCGCGGCTCCGTCCACTGGTGAACTGCACTGCCTTCTGTGCATAGTCCAGCATATGGCGCAGGCGGACGCTGTCCTCTTTACGCTGCTGCATAGTGCACCTGCGCTTCACGTACCACTTGCTCGCGAAAATAGCGGCTCAAGTCATTAGGAGTACGCAGGTCAACCTTGCGCCCCGCCATCCGGGAGAGTTCGTTTTCCATGGCGACTATGCCGAAACCTGGGACATGACTCCGCTCAAACTCCACCAGCACGTCGACGTCGCTATCCGGACGGAAGTCCTCTCTAAGCACGGAGCCGAAGAGCGACAGCCTTTTGATGTGGTGCTTGCGGCAGAACTCAGCCAGCCGGCGCCGGGACACGGTGAAGCGGTGCGAAGCTGGCGATGCTGCCCTGGCAGGTGATTCAGGCACTGGCTGGTTCCGCACCATCCAGGCCGTGATACTTTTCAGCTCTCCGAATACCCGCGAGCCGGGGTTAGCCTGGTAGTAGACCAGGTTTCCCTTCCGTGTCCTGAGTGCGATGCCTGCTTCCGTCATCAGCTTTAGCTCCCGCTGGACGGCGCCTGACCCGCTGCCGAGGGCGCGGACTATTTGGTTTACGTAAAAAGCTTCATCCGTATGGCCGTAGAGCAGTGCCAGCAACCCGCGCCTCGTCTTATTGAAGAGGAACGAAGAAAGCCTGGCGTCGTACGGATGCATGCCCATTATGGGTATGATTATACTCAATACTGGCATTTTGTCAAGGAAGTGGCTTTGGCCCCTAGAAACAGCCGTTTTGTCATTCCCGCGAAGGCGGGAATCCAGGGGATAGATGTCGGGATGGCCGGGTGAAGCCCGCGCGCTGCAACGTCGGCGACAAATACGTCTGCCAGGACGGTCCGGTGTTCACCCTGGAGCAGGTTTCAGGGTTCGTCGAGGATTTCTGAGGGACTCGCCCCCTGTCATTGCGAGGGGTCCCGGCCTTTGTCAGCCTATGGGGTGCAGTGCAGCAGTTTTCTCTGTACAATGCACGGTTGGGCGTGAGTCGATAGGCAAGGAGGTCCAAGATGAGTGAACAATCTGAACAGCCGAGGGTCGCAGTACTGATTGATGGTGACAATGCTCAGGCGTCCCTGCTTCCTCAAATCCTGGCTGAGGTCAGCAAAGCCGGGCTGGTAACGATCAAACGGATATACGGAGATTGGACTACTACCAATATGAATAGCTGGAAGGGCGCACTTCATAAGCATGCGATTCAGCCCATTCAGCAGTTCAGATATACAACGGGAAAGAATGCTACAGATAGCGCGATGATAATTGACGCCATGGACCTGCTTCATAGTAACGATGTTAGAGGCTTCTGCATTGTTTCCAGTGACAGCGACTACACGCGTCTGGCAACAAGAATCAGAGAGGAAGGGCTGTTTGTCATTGGCGTGGGAGAGAAGAAGACTCCAGAGGCTTTCACCAACGCTTGCAACCAGTTCATCTTTTGTGAAAACTTGCTCGGAACCGACGGAAAGAGAAAGAAACCATCCAGGGAAGAGAAGACTGGACTACCTGAACTGGTGCGTCTTCTTGTCCAGG
>JAENJB010000214.1 GCA_016844565.1 Dehalococcoidia bacterium | reverse complement strand
CTCGCCTCCGCGGTCCTGAGGATCGCCCCCAGGTTATGGGGGTCTTCGATACCGTCCAGGATACAGTAGAGGGGAGCTTCCCCTTTTTCACTGGAGATGGCGAGCAAGTCATCCAGCCCGATATACTCCTTTACCGAGGCGTAGGCAACGACCCCCTGGTGAGAGGAAGCCACTGCTAACCGGTCGAGAAACCGCCTCTCCACGTATTCAACGGGGACCTTTCTGACCCGGGAAAGGTCCAGTATTTCGGCGATTGCCGGCTGACGCTTGGCATTGCTGGCGAGCAACACCTTGTTTATGGGATGGCCCGCCCGTAGCGCCTCAATGACCGGATTCCTGCCCTCGATGATGGGGTTGTCTGTCAACATCTCACCATGCCCCTCTCGGACCCCCTACTCCTCTTCCTCACGACGGGCAGTACCGATGCTCCTCAATCGTTCCGTCTGGGTGAGCAACTTCTTCCTCAACCTGAGATTCTGGGGTGTCACCTCAACCAGCTCATCCCGGTTGATAAAATCAAGGCATTGCTCCAGGCTCAGCTTCACCGCCGGAGTCAGCCGTACGGCAATGTCGGAGGTGGACGAGCGCATGTTGGTCTTCTTCTTCTCCTTGCATACATTGACGGCCATATCCTGCAACCGCGGGTTCTGCCCCACTATCATACCTTCATAGACCGGGGTACCGGGTTCAATAAACGTGATGCCCCGCCCCTGGGCATTGCTCAGCCCATAAGTGACTGCTTCGCCCCTTTCGGAGGCGACCAGGGTTCCACTGCGAGTCGAAGTCATCTCTCCGTGCCAGGGCTCATAGCCGACAAACACGGTGTTCATGATACCCTCGCCCCGCGTGGCGGTGAGGAACGGGCTGCGGAAACCGATCAGTCCCTTCGTGGGCACGCGGAACTCCAGGTGCACATTACCCCGGTCGTCGTTGCGAACATCAACAAGCTGGGCCTGCCTCTTGCTCAGCATCTCGGTCAGGACCCCAATATGCTCACTCCTGGTATCGAGGGTGAGTGTCTCCATGGGTTCCATGAGATGGCCATCAATTACCTTCGTAATAGCTTCCGGCTTGGAGACTTCGAACTCATAGCCCTCCCGGCGCATGGTCTCAATCAGAATGGCCAGGTGCAACTCCCCCCTCCCTTTCACCAGGAAGGTATCCGCGACATCCGTGTCCTGGACTCTAAGACTGAGATTGACCTCCAGCTCCTTGTAGAGTCGCTCCCGCAGCTGGCGGGCCGTGCTATAGCGCCCCTCCCGCCCACCAAACGGCGAGGAGTTCACACCAAAGGTCATCTCCACGGTGGGCTCGCCAACCTCGATGCGCGGCAGAGCTTCAGGCCTCTCCGGGCTGGCAATAGTGTCTCCGATGTTGACTTTCTCGACTCCCGTTATGGCTACTATGTCACCCGCTTCCACTTCCGCCACCTCGAGGCGCTTGAGCCCCAGATAGGTGAGCACTTCTCCGACCTCATAGCCCGTCGTGCAACCGTCGGAGCTAATCCTGACTACCCGATCATGGGGAGCAACTTTGCCTCTCCAGACTCTACCAATGGCAATCTTGCCCTTGTGGCTATCATAGTCCAGATTGGAAACCAGCATCTGGAAGGGACCGCTCTCGATGCGCGGCGGCGGCACTGTCGCCAGGATGCTTTCGAACAACGGGCTGACGTCCTGCCCCTTCCCACCAGGTTCGGTCACCACTATGCCTTCCCTGCCGATGGCATACAAGACGGGAAAATCCAGCTGGTCGGCGCTGGTTGCCAGCTCCAGGAACAGGTCCTGCGTGAGACTGAGCACCTCCGCCAGCCGCGCGTCTTTCCTGTCTATCTTGTTGATTACCACAATGATCTTCAGACCGTTTCTAAAGGCATGGCGCAGCACAAACTTGGTCTGGGGCATCCGCTCAACCTCTCCGCTGAAATCGGCATGGCCGGGAGTATCGATGATATTGATTTTGACTCCCCGGTAGACCACAGCGGTGTTCTTGGCCATGATAGTGATACCCCTCTCCCGTTCAAGGGCATTGTGGTCCATAATCAGCTCGCCGACTTGCTGGTTATCCCGGAACACCTTGCTCTGCTTGAGCAAGGCGTCCACCAGGGTAGTCTTACCATGGTCAACGTGGGCGATGATGGCTACGTTTCTAATGTCATTGCGATAATTCATATGATTGGAAAAACTTCTCCTCTATCCATGCTCATTGGCTTCATGGCTCCACAGGTAATGGTCTCAGGGACAATCCAGTCTCAAAGAATTTCAAGCGGCTACGCGCAATCCTGGCGGGAAAGAGGCAGGGGGAATGGCTACCTGTGCCTTGAGGCCGTACCGCGAGATGCGGATAGCGGCTACCTTCTCTGTCGTCTCCACCGACTCGTGCGCGCCTGCGCCACGCCGCTCACCGGTGACGTCTGTCCCGGTAGGGTAGGCCTTCTCGGAAGCGGTGAAGAACAAATCGATTGCGCACGATAGTACAAATATACTCCAACCGAAGCTAATTGTCAAAAAAGCTGAGGCTCGCTTTTCAAAAGCGCCTCATTCGTATATCATAAGCGTAAGATGTCATTCCGGCCTCCGAGCCGGAATCCAGGGACAGGGGTCCGGCATCCCGATTCCATCAGGACACCACGAAGGACGAAAATCTCCTCTCCCTTGACGGGAGAGGATTAAGGTGAGGGTGAACTACTTGCCAAGGGCCCCCTCACCCTAACCCTCTCCCACGGAGGAGAGAGGGAATCTATTTTCGAGATAATGACAACGAAGTGGACGCCAATGGCGAGGCGGCTATTTTCGGAGGAAAGGACAAATCATGGGCCTGAGTTGTGGCCTGGTAGGGTTGCCCTCGTGCGGGAAAACGGTCATTTTCAATGCCATCACCGCAGCCGGGGCGTCGAGCTACGACGGTTCAGAAATGAACCGCGTGGTGGTCAACGTGCCCGACCGGCGTCTCGAAAAGCTGGCGGAGATGTACCACCCGCAAAAGCTGGTGCCGGCTACTCTGGAGGTAGTCGATATTCCCGGCCTCAAGCCTGGTCAGGGGAATGAGCGCGGCTCCCGCCTGCTCGGGCACATCAAGAATGTTGAGGCGCTGCTGCATGTCATACGCTGCTTTGAGGAAGCCAGCATCCCCTTCGAACACGCGACGATAGACCCGGTCCGGGATGCCGAGACAGTCGACCTCGAACTGGTGTCCGCCGACAGCACCACTCTTCAGAACAAGATCACTCGCCTGGCGAAGAGAGTACGGGCCGGAGACAAGGATGCCGTGCGGGAGTCTGCCGATTGCGAAAAGGTATATGCAGCTATCCAGCAGGGAATTCCGGCACGCAAGCAGAACCTGAGTGCGCAGGAGATGGCGAGCGTCAGCGAATGCAACCTCGTTTCGTTGAAACCGATGCTCTATATCGCCAATATCAGGTCCGTTGGGGATGCCACTAACCCCCATGTAACGGCGCTGAAGCAGCTTTCCCAGGCCGAAGGTGGAGAAATGATTACCATTTGCGGCAAGGACGAGGCCGACATCAGCCAGCTTGAACCGGCCGAGCGGCCGGAGTTCCTGCGGGAGCTGGGGCTGAACGAGTCTTCAATGGAGCGGCTCATCCATGCCGCCTACCGCATGCTCGGCCTGATTACCTTCTTTACCGTCGGCGAGGATGAAGTGCGGGCCTGGACCTGTCGGAAGGGGGACAAAGCTCCGGTGGCTGCCGGCAAAATTCACACGGACATGGAAAAGGGCTTTATTCGCATGGAGGTCTTCCGCTATGAAGACCTGATGGAACTCGGCAGCGAAGCCGCCCTCGCCAGGGCAGGCAAGAAGCGTGCGGAGGGCCGCGAATATCAGGTCCAGGACGGGGACATCGTGTCGGTGCTCTTCAACGCCACCGGGCGCTAGTGTAGTGCTTCCTAAATAGCGTTAGTTATGGTATAATGCTGGTATGAGAACCAGCAAACGAATAAATGTGAGTGACAATGATCGGGCACA
>JAENJB010000213.1 GCA_016844565.1 Dehalococcoidia bacterium | reverse complement strand
CAGGCTCATCAAGGCCCGCTACCCGGATATGAGGATCGTCATGCTGACCGTTTCCGACGACGAGCAGGACCTGTTTGAGGCCATAAAGAGCGGAGCTCATGGCTACATGCTCAAAGACCTGGAAGCTGCCCAGTTCTTCGAAGCCCTGGAGGCCATCGAGGCAGGCCAGGCTGTGCTGCCCACGCGCTTGGCAGGCAAACTGCTCGAGGAGTTCCGGTCCCAGGCCAGGCAGGTTGGAGATGCGGCAGAGGCGGAGCTTCTCAGCGTCCGCGAGCAGGAGGTCCTTACCCTGGTGGCCCAGGGTCTCACCAACAAAGAGGTGGCTGATAAGCTGTACATCAGCGAGAACACGGTCAAATACCACATGAAGAATATCTTGGACAAGCTGCACCTTCAGAACCGCGCCCAGGTGATAGCCTGGGCGGCCAGGCACAACCGCCAACCCCCTCTTGCTTCGACGGAATAGCCCGTTGCCATCCTTGCACAAGAATCCAGGAAGATATAAGGAACCCTAGTTCCTTGCCTGGGGTTTCTACCGAGGAGGTTCTGTGAACCCCCTCGTCCTTTGGCTGAAGGACCCCATGGGGAAGCACTGAAGGGGGACTTTGTCCCCCTTCAGAACTCCGGGTGTCCCCCTTTCTAATCTAACGACGTTTCAGGGCGGGAGGGTGGGAAGAAACACGTTAGTGATATGATTTCCCAAAATGCGTATCGCAGTAATCTCAGACACCCATCAAGAGGGCAACGGCTGGGGCTCGCCGCCGGAGCTGCTGGATGCCCTCCGTGGCGTTGACCTGATCCTCCATTGCGGCGACCTGGAGGTGCTGGGCATTCTGGACCACCTGGAGACGATAGCCCCCGTGCTGGCGGTACGCGGCTACCCTGATCCCCATGAGCTCCGACCGGCGGTCGGGAGTTCCGATGATTCGAGAATGTCCCGACTAATCGAGGATGGTCGACACAAGTCGCCACTCGACGGTAGCCGGCATCTCGACAAAGTCGGACATGGGGAGCGCCTGGCTGAACGTACAAGAGTGGTGCAGGCGGCGGGACTACACATCGGCATGGTGCACGACCTGGAGTGGCCAAGCCCACGCGTACGTGTATCCGTAACCGGATCGCTGGAGTTCCCCCAGGGATCGGTACAAGAGCTGATGGGGATCAAGTTTGGGGGGCCGGTTGACCTGGTATGCTTTGGGCACACTCATGAGGAGTACGTCGGCTGGCACCAGGGAATGCTGTTCATCAACCCCGGCAGCACTGCACGGCCCGCCTCCACGCGAAGCCCAGGCGAGATAGGCACTTTGGCCTATCTGGACATCAGCAACGGCGTAGCCTCGGCGACAATCCTTCGTTTGCACCGGAACGCCTAGGGGGTTGAACTTTGTCATCCTGAGCCCCGATGAATGGGGACTCAGAATCTGGCGGTGAGAGTGCCCTTCCACCCCAGATTGCTTCGCTCCGCTCGCAATGACATGGAGAGGTCGCTTATTTCCTTCGGCTAGCTCAGGATGAGCGGGTCGCACTTTGCCATGCGGTCACTTCTTGTGGCCTTCTTTGTGACGCTTGAGTGCTGATCCCGGCCTGCGGAGGCCGTTCCGTTTCTCAGGTCGGGTATTCACCAGCTTGACGAAGTCTGCGGTGGAGACAGTGAGAAAGTCGGGAATCCTTTTTTTCTTGATGCTCATTAAGATTACCACTTTGCCTATGTTGTAGGATGCTATCCATCATACACCCTGGACAGGAAAAGGCGTTACACTTGAAGCAGGAGGTAATCAAGAATGTGTGCTACGTGCGCCCGCCATAATCCCAAAACCAAGCAAGAGCCAAAGAAACCCACCAAATAAAGCCAGCCGGCGAAGCCGCGCAGACGAGGGTCTCCGCTTGTTCATAGCCAGCCCGAGCCCTAGCTCTTGTCACCGTCCGTGGGCCGGCCACCGCCGAAGCCACTGACGAACGAGTGAAGCATGCTGGTGAACTCCATGGGGAAGATGAACTTGGTGGCGGCGCCCTCGCCCAGCTTCTTCAGCGTGAAACCTTCGGCGTTTAGGATAGCCGCCTGGCGGTTTCCCTCGGCGCGGAGAATGGCGGCTTGCCTTTCACCCTCGGCGTTGAGGATGGCCGCCTGCTTGGAGCCATCGGCGCGAGTGATTGCCGCCTGGCGGTCCCCTTCGGCCTCAGTGACCAGGGCACGCCGGACCCGCTCCGCCGCCATCTGGCGGTTCATGGCGTCCTGCACCTCCTTGGGAGGTATGATCTCCCGTATCTCCACCCTGGTGACCTTCACTCCCCAGTTCTCCGTGGCCTCGTCCAGCTTGGCGCGCAGTACCGAGTTGACCTGGTCGCGCTTGGACAGCACCTCGTCCAGGTCCATGTCGCCGACCACCGCACGCAGGGTGGTGGTGGCCAGGCCCCTGGCCATTCCTATGAAGTCCGCAGCCTGCAATACTGTGGCTTCTGCCTTCTCCTCTATCACTCTCAAGTATGTCAGGAAGTCTATGTCTATGGGGGCATTGTCCTTGGTGATACAGGTCTGCCGGGGGATGTCCAAGAACGTTTCGCGCAGGTCCACTATTTTTCGGACCTCAATGAAAGGCCATATCCAGCGGAATCCAGGTCCGCGCATTCCCGTATACCTGCCCCAGCGGAACACTACCATGCGCTCGTATTGCTTGATAACGTTTATGGCCATGTTTCCCTCCTCTGGTAGAATCGGGCGTCCTGCCCGTATTACGGATCCTTTGCTATTGTACGGCCTTCTGGCGATGCGCTCAGCGGCACCACTGTCAGGGTATTACCGCTCGTCTGGGTGACCCGGATCTCCTCGCCCGGAGCTATTGTCTCACGGCTCTCGGAAACGGCGGTCCATTCCTCTCCAGCCACCTTCACCGTGCCTCTAGGCGCCAGCTCGGTGACAACGTAGCCGGTAGCCCCCAGAATGCGAGGTGTGC
>JAENJB010000076.1 GCA_016844565.1 Dehalococcoidia bacterium | reverse complement strand
CCTGTCGAACCACACGGCCTCGCCCTTCGACAAGCTCAGGGCGAACGGAAAGCAGACTCGCCGACGATGTTGGCGCGGATTTCTGCAAGTAGGCACTAGATGCGGTATATTATAAACTTTCCCTTCTCCAGAGAGAAATTGGAATCTTGCTAGGTTCTTATGCTACGGCTTCTCTATCTTCTCCCCGCGGGCCATGAGCTCCCGGGCGACCTGCTCGAACTCGCCCTTTGCCGAGAGGTCGGCGTGGCGCTGGTAGCTCTCCGGCCAGACACCGAGAGAGTAGCCATACCATGGCTGACGTGGCTTGAGAGGTGTGAAGCCCAGTTCCTCCCAAAGTTTCTGCGCGTGTTCCATGTAGGAGCGCTGCGGCAGGGAGATAGGGGTGTAGTCCCATTTCCGCGTGGCGTCCATGAGCATGGCCGAATGGCCCAATGGTTGTGTTGGAGAGATGGGATAGTAAATCTCTTCCTGCGCCAGGGTGTGAGGCCCGCCGGACTGGTCGAGGTTGGCCCGCCGTCCCTGTATGATCTTGGTGTCGCGGTGTGGCTGCCAGCGGAAGCTCACCGCCCAGAGGACCGATTCCAGGTCCCACGGGTCGATATCCTCGTCCACGGCGATAACGACCTTGGGTATCCGCGGCCAGACGGCCAGGGAGCCCAGCAGGGCCTGCCACACCACCGAGTTATGCGTCCGCGCTCCGAGGTCCTGCATCTGGATGACGCAGATGCGGTTGGCCGCACTGCACTGGTGGAAGGCGACATCCTTCACCTCGGCGATGCCGCAGCTATCTTTGAGAAAGGTCATCATCCGGGCGCAGTTGCTCAGCATCCTGATGGTGCTGTCCTCGCAGGGTGGGGTATGGATTATCATGTCGTGCCAGATGGGGTTCTTGCGGTGCGTGATAGCCTTGACCTTGAAGGCATAGACCTTCGAGTTGAGCAGGGTATAGCCGGTGTGCTCGGCGCTGGCCGGGTCTGGCTCGCGGTAGTCGGTGGGGATCTCCCCTTCAATCACCACCTCGGCGCTGGCGGGTACCTCTAGGTCCACCGTCTCGCATTTCACCACCTCGATGGGCCGGCCGGCGATGCCGCCGGCGATGTCCAGCTCGTTGACACCGTAGGGCACCTTGATGACGCTGGTCAGGACCACCACCGGGACGGCGCCCACCACGGCGGCGGCTTGGAGGGGGATGCCTCTCTGGCGGCACTTGTTCCAGTGAATCTGGAGGTGGCTCTGAATAGTGCGGCAGGACGAGCGCGCCGGTCCCAGGAGGTAGCCGTTGTAGGTGCCGACATTGGTGATGCCGGTATCCGGGTCCTTGGTGTGCCACGAGAGGGCGCTGAGGCGCGGGAGCGACTCCCAGCCGTTGGCGGTGATCGGTATGGCGAACTCGTACAGGCCGCCGTGTTGGAGCAGGCTCTTGCCGGCATGTATCTCCTCTTTCACCGGGCCGGTGCTCACCAGGCGGGGAGGGCGAGGGCGCTGATACGCCTTGGCCCACTTCTCATTTATCTCCCCCGGCTCGCACTTCATCGCCATGGCATATACCTGCCGGGAGGGCGCGATGACGCTGGAGGCCACGCCGCCCTTGTATTTCTTACCCTTGATGTCGGTTACCCTGTCGAACAGGAAGCCGGTGCGGTCGGCCTCCTCCAGTCCCCGGAACTGCCAGGCTACCAGCGGATGGAGTTCGGTGTCCTTATTGATCTGTTTGTTCACTCGTCTCAGCTTGCCGGCAGCTTCAAGGGCGGCCAGATATTCCCTGAAATCCTGGTAGTAAGACATGGGTTCCCTCCTCTCGCGTTGTGCTTATCGCTGATGCTTCCCCAAACGTTTTTCCTCTCCCCTTGCTGGAGATGGACCGCATCCAATGCCCCGATTATACATTGACTGAGCAAACCTCACACCTGCATATCGTGATGGACCGCTGTTTCCCGCGCTCTCCTTCCAGGTGCACTATCTACAAATGGGCGGCGGCGTTATATAATTAGCACTGATTCAGGAGGTGTTCGCATGAAGATGATCTTTGGGTCGGGTTTGAGATGGTTCTTGCTGGTGCCCTTGGCACTTGTTCTTGTGGCCGGCGCATCCTGTGCGGCGCCGAGAAAGTCTGTCGATACTCTTCCATCGCTCGCGCCGATGCCGGCGCCTTCTATCAGGGTCCAGCCGGAGCAGGCCCTCCGGGGAGATGGGGGCGTTGGGGGAGCTCCTGCGGCGGTGAGCGACCGGCTGGTGATCAGGACTGCCAGTGTAGACATCGTGGTTGACGATTTCCCGAAGGCGGCGGATGCCATCTCTGCTCTGGCGGAGGGGTTGGGTGGCTTCGTTGTCTCCTCTCAGGTCACCGAGATGGTCCCGGGCGCTGTTTCCTTTGTTTCCATCCGCGTGCCGGCGGCGAAGCTAGGCGAGGCGTTGCAGGCCATTAAGGCTCTTGCCAAAGAGGTGAAAACTCTCAATACCAACGCCCAGGACATCACCGAGGAGTTTACCGACCTGCAGGCCAGGTTGAAAAACCTGGAAGCTGGAGAGGCCCAGTTCCTGAAGATCATGGAGAAGGCCAAGACAGTGGAGGAGACCCTTCAGGTGCAGCGGGAGCTCAACAACATCCGCGGCCAGATAGAGAGCGTGAAGGGCAGGATCAAGTTTCTGGAGGGCAACGTGCGGGAGTCTCTGATATCGGTGACCATGCGCCTCGGCCCGGAGGCGAAGCCCGTGGTGACCAAAGGCTGGACCCCCGGCGAGACACTCCGCTCGGCGGCGAGGGGCTTTATCGGCTTTGTCCGGGTACTGTTCGACATCCTGGTGTGGGTGGTCATTTTCTCGCCCGTCTGGGTGGCGGCCGGTCTGGTGGTTATCTACCTGAGGCGGAGGTTGCGGAAGGCAAAGTCGTGAGGTAGCGGTAGTCTCATGGCAACGTTCGCCGCCAACTGTCAGTCCACGGCCATGGGCATCATGCCTCACCGCGACGTGGGGAAGGCGCTGGAGCTGGCTTTCAGCCTGGACATTCCCTTCTGGCCTCAGCTTCCAAACGTGAGCTTCTATGAGGATATGTATGCCCAGGCCTCCGAGCACTTCCCCGGCGTATCGGTGGACTTCAAGGGTGAAAGACTCTTGTTCGATACCCCCTGCTTCATGGATGAAATGGAGGAGTATTCGCGGCGGATAGCCGAGCCGGACTACCTGGCCTTGAGCCAGGAGTACTCGGCGGTCTTCCATCGCTTCCTGCGGCATGACCTCAGCCGCTATTCCGCTATCCGTGGCCAGATGACCGGCCCGGTGAGCTGGGGCTTCAAGGTCACCGACGAGGAGGGGAAGCCGGTCATCTACAACGAGGCGGTGAGGACTATTCTCTTCGATTTTATGCAGCGAAAGGTTAACGCGCAGTATCACCAGCTCAGGGAGAAGAACGCCAATGCCTTCGTGTGGCTGGATGAGCCGGGGCTGGGCTGGGTCTTCAGTGGCTTCACCGGCTACGGTGAGGTCCAGGCCAAAGTGGACTACGAGAGCTTCGTCCGTGGGCTGGAGGGGCCGGCGGCCCTTCACCTCTGCGCCAACGTGAACCTGTCATACCTGCTCTCCATGGGGGTGGAGATACTGTCCTTCGATGCCTTTCAGATAGAGGTAATGCCCCGCGTCTATGCGGAGGCGGTGGCCGATTTCCTGAGGCGCGGCAACATCATCTGCTGGGGTATAGTCCCCACCGATTCCAGAAGCCTGAACTCCCAAAGCATAGAGAGGCTGCTCGGTTTGCTGGAAGGCTACTGGCAAAAGGTGTCTCAGAGCAGTGACATCTCTCTAAGTGTCATCGCCCGGCAATCGCTCATCGCCCCGGCCCGCTGCTGCCTGAAGAATATCGGCGCGGTTGGTGGAGCTGAAGATTGTCCTGTGGGGGAGGCTCGTCCGGTGACGGGTTCAATGGAGGAGATGCTGGTGGAGACGGCCTTTGGCTATGTCAGAGAGATGTCGCGGCGGCTGAAGGAGCGCTATCTTTAGGACGGGGGCTGGCCCTGCCGGGTTCATCTCCTCATCCAGAAGACCAGGGACAGGACGAGGGAGACCATGGCGAGGATGAAGGAGACCCATCCCCCTATTTGCAAGGCTATCAGTTGCGGACGGTCGGGCCAGCTGTAGACGAATTCCCTCAGGTCACGTTTCTGGGACAGAATGTTGCCGTACCATGCCCCTTCACGGCCTCCCCAGACGAGCAAGATTATACCAAGCAGGGTAAAAATTCCGGCCATGATGAGTGTCTTCACAAAGTCCGGCATAGGCTTACCCCCGGTCTATCGGTCATATCCTATCTCGGCATTTCCAGTAGTTTGCCGAAACCATAAATGGGTTCGTGGATTCCGGCCAGCTTGAGGCAGTGCCAGGCGTTGGCCTGGTTGCTGGAGACGCAGGGCACTCCCGTATCCCGCTCAACGTAGTCGATAATCTCGACTGCCCTCAGCCCACCGCAGGTGATGAAGATGGCGTCGGTCCCTCTGGGGGCTTCTCTGAAGGCGCGCACCGCCAGCTCGTGGGTCTCCCATGGCGGTATGGCCATGATTCTGGATACCTCGGCTATATTGAGGCCCTTATGGGAGACGACATTGAACCCGTGTTGAGGATAGTACTTCAGCTCGGCGGCGACGATGTCCTCGGTGTAAGGTGCTACAACGACGATGTTTTTGGCTTTCAGCGAGCGCAGTGCTTCCACAACGGCGTAGGCCATGGTGGTGGCGGGTGCCCTGGTAATCCTCTCGATCTTGGCCATTAGGTCCTGGTCGTATTTGAGGCCCATCACGAAGGCGCCTGAGGTGCAGGTGTAGCTGGTGGAATGGGGGAAGGCGGTGGCCAGGAGCTCGGCGGCGTACTCGGCGTCCTTGCTCATGCGGATGAGGTCTTCCACGGTCGGTTGGCGGAACATCATCCTGGTGACGAGGGGCACTACGCCCTGAGGAAACAGCAACTCATACTCGCGGACGGTGGCCCCCTGCTCGGCGGAGGGCATGATGATGCCGATGCGGGCTCTCCAGCCTGGTGGGGCGGAATCGAGGAGGTGGGAGGGAACGGGTGCTCTCTCTTTCACCGAAGTCGGAGCTTCAGGAGCTTTCATCTCTAGTACCATCTGTCTGTCCCCTTCTACAAGTCTTGGTGACGGCCTATGGGTTCATTGTAGTAGTCCAATTTCGCCTTGTCAACGGTACAAATGCCAAATGTTTTGACTTTGGTGTCGCAATTTGCTTTACGGATCACTTACTGAAGAGACTTCCAGCAGATACAAAAATAGTGCCTCGCGCTGCCCAAAATAGTGTCTTGCACGATGCCTCTAAGTCATGAACCGGCTAAAATGGGTGCGGAGAGGTGAAGAAGCAAAGGCCGCCGTCTTTACCATGCCCTTGTGGTATGCCCTCATTGGGCTGAGATGGACGTGGGAAATCAATGGGAAAAGCCCACCGCGCCGAAATCTATCGGATGGAGAAGATAAGCATGAGGCGATATTTTATTGTGGCTTTCGTCACCCTGTCCCTTCTGATACTGTCCAATGGTTGCGCCGGGGCAACTCCTAAGCCCGCTACCACTCCTGCACCTGTCACTAAACCTGCGCCCACACCTACTCCCGCACCTGCTCCGGCTCCGAGTCCCAAGCCCGCTGCAGAGGCCCCCGTGATTTCAGTGAATTTGGATGCGAACGTGGGGACTCCTCCATCGGAGGGCTGGAAATGGGTCGTGGCTGAGATCAACACGGCGGCGGAGGAGGTTAAAGAAAACCCCAATGCGCACGGCTTTTTCTGGTCCTTCTTCACAGTCAAGGGCTCCCACGAGGTTACCATGGGCAGCGATATTAAGATGGTACAGAGCGGCGAGGCCGTGCTGGTCCAAGCACGCCAGCAACATTCTCACCGTTACCTCCCACAGAGTAAGGTCCTTGTCTTTGACTTACGTACTGTGTACGACATGCCCGATTCTTATCATCGAGGGACCCAACTCCCGGTGCCTGACAATGCTCTGGATACCAAGAAAGGAGCTGATCTCAAGCTACGCGTGCGTACGTTTGTATTGGCTCCGGGGAGCCGGACTTCAGAGGCCATCACGTCCGATCCTAATTTCGGATATGTGATGGAAGGGACTCATTCTGGTGGATGTGCGCTAGTACTCAGTTCTGATAATCCGCGTTGGCTTGTGATTGGGACGAGACCCTTCGCTTCGCTCAGGGTGACAAATAGGAAGTGTCATTCTGAGCATAGCGAGGGGTCTCTATGTTATGGCGCTGACTTGTGCCGTTTAGCATTAGTGCTTCCTGCTCATAGAGTTGCGCCATTCTCTCACGCCTTTCGTTACCCACGGCAGGCGGAATAGAAGCAGCAGGACGACGATAGCGCCGTAGATGAGAGGTATGCGGCGGTCAACCTTGACCTCCAGGAGGAAGTGGCCTACCGCCAGCAGGGCAGCCAGGTAGGTCAACCGGTGCAGCCACTGCTGCATCCTGCCCGGCTGGTTCATCCGTCCCCTGACGGATGCTATGGCCAGAGGCAGCAAGGCGAGAAAAGACGCCACGCCCACCAGCGCGAAGCGTTTCGCCAGGACGTCCTTCCAGATGAGGTCGAGGTCGAAGCCGTAGTCTAACGCCACAAAGACTATCAGGTGCAGGGCGGTATACGCGAAGGCGTAGAGCCCGAGCAGGCGGCGCAACCGGAGCACCTGCGGCATGCCGGACAGCTTGCTGACGGGCGTGCAGGCGAGCGAAAGCACCAAGAGCACCAGGGCGTAGTCGCCTGTCCGGATCACCAGTTCCCTTATCGGGTCGGCGGTCAGCTCGCCCCGGGCGAACTGCCAGATGAGGATTGCCAGGGGCAGCAGCGCGGCGACGTGGGCCAGGGCCATGAGCCGGGGCGCCGCGACCCTGGGCATCAGAAGAATTTTCTCAGGTCCATGCCGGCATAGAGGTCCGCCGCCTGCCTGGCATACCCGTTGAAGGGCTGACGTTGGCGTAGAAGCCGTACTCGTCAGGCGAGGCAGCCATCCAGAGGGAGACCGGTATCTCTTCCACCAGGTCGATCTTCACGACAGACTTGATATTCTTGAAGCCGTATTTCCAGGGCGCCACCAGACGTATGGGGGCGCCGTTCTGCGGCGGCAGAGGCTTGCCGTATATGCCGGTGGCCAGGATGGTCAAATCATTCATGGCCTCATCGAGGCGGAGTCCTTCCACATAGGGCCACTTGAAAAGTCCCCTCCGCTGCCCGGGCAGCTGCTTCGTATCGTAAAGCGCCTCGAAGCGCACGTACTTCGCCTTCGACGCCGGCTCTACCTCTTTCAGGAGGCTGGCCAGCGGGAATCCGAGCCACGGTATGACCATGGACCATGCCTCCACGCAGCGCATGCGGTAGATACGCTCCTCCTGGGGAAACCTTTGCCGCAGGTCGTCCAGGTCGAAGGTCTTGGGCTTGTTGACCAGGCCGCCTACCTGCACTGTCCAGGGTGAGGTCTTGAAATCCCGGGCCAGGTCTGCCACGTCTTCCTTCTCCGTGGAGAACTCATAGAAGTTGTTGTAGTTGATGATGGAATCGCAGACGGTCAGGCTATCGCCCAGCTCATCAGTGGGCTTGCTCGCCTGCGCCGACTGGCAGAAGTCCGTGCCTCCCGGGCCTGAAGTCGGACCAGGCTGACGGCAGCCGCCGAGGAAGAGTGTTGTGGCTGCCAGGGCGCCTGTAGCTATCAGGAACTCCCGACGAGAGACGTAGAGCCGCTCCGGCGTGATTGCCGATGAGCCTATCCCGGGCAACATTGATTATCGTCTTCCATAGCCATCTACAGCTTATAATATGTAACTACTTTATAAAGGTAATATACTATGTTAGAGTTGTCAACAGTGATTGCCTCTGTCCAGGCGGCGGAGAGTAAAGAAGGAGGACGCCATGGCTAAGTTAACCGCGGAAATGAGCAATTTCATCAAGAAAGAGAGAGACCCGGTCACGGTATTTGTGGGTACCAGCAGCAAGGATGGCATTCCCAACATTGCTGCCAAAGGCACCTTCATTAGCATCCTGGATGATGAGACGCTGGCTTACGCTGATACGTATTCTGTGAAGACGCTTAAGAACGTAAGGCAGAATCCCCATGTAGTCATCGCGGTCATCAACGCCAAGACCTACAAGGGCTATCAGTTCAAGGGTATGGCGGAGGTTGTAGAGAGCGGACCGATACTGGAGGAGGCACGGAAACAGAATCCTCAGGTATCGTCCGTAACCAAGGTCAAGGTTAAAGAAATCTATCTACTCGACTACGGACCTCAAGCGGGAAAGAAGGTGGCTTGAGGCCGAGCGCCTCGGCATCGTTGCCTTTGGGTGCGGACAGGAAGCCTCAGTTTGGGTTAATCTTGCATAATGGATTGGATGCCGCTATTCGGTAGTGGCTTCAGGGCTGCAGGCTGGTCGAGACGGTGGATATTGAAGAGATAAAGCCGGGTGGTGTGGTCAGGATGGTAATAGATATTGATACCGGGATAGGGTAGTATTGGTGGTCGGGAAATCGCTATGGAGGTGCGGCCATGCAGCTATCACCTGAGGAGAGGCGGAGGGTCTATGAGGAGGAGAAGGCAAGGATTGAGGAGGAGAAGCGCGTGGAGCGGGAGAAACAGAGGGCGGAGAGTGCTTCGACGTTAAACCTCGAGCCAAGGTTGGCCGGTTTGCTGTGTTATCTGGGTATCTGGATAACAGGTATCATCTTCCTGATTCTGGAGCAGAAGAGGCCGTTTGTCAGGTTCCACGCCATCCAGTCCGTCATTGTCTTCGGTGCCCTTTTCCTGGCCTCCGCCATACTCAGCGCAATTCCTTTTGTGGGCTGGTTCTTCGGCGCTTTGCTCGGGACGTTGATGTTCGTGCTGTGGGTGGTGCTG
>JAENJB010000212.1 GCA_016844565.1 Dehalococcoidia bacterium | reverse complement strand
AAGTGCATCCCCTTGGAGCAGGCGATGATCTCACCATCCTCCACACCGATCTGGCAGGCCATGTATTCCTTCAAGGTCTGGATGCCCGCCAGGTTGGCCGGAAACCCGGCCCACAGGTCCCAGCTCCGGAACCAGACCACGAAGTGAAGCTTACCGTCCCTTATCCGGGTATCTATCCCTCTCAGGCAGGGTGGGTCTTTGAGGAAGATGGAGTGCTGGTCCCCAACCGCCATGAAGGCCTGGTTGGTGTTGGGACCGCCCTCGCGATACATCTTGATGACCTCCTCGATCTGCTTCTCCAGGTACTGTCCGTAGGTGTAGTCCTCATTGGGCGCCTTGTAGTCAGCCATCAGATAGTGCATATACCCGTCCACGTACTCCGGGGAAACCGGCGGCGGCACCCCTTCGGGCACCTCCGGTATCAGCGGCCGGTTGCCGGGGTGCTCGATGCGCACCACCACGAAATCGAACTCCTTCCGTTTCCGGCCCTCGAAGCTCCCCCGATCAATAACATAGTCATGACCGTTCAATAGCAGCTCTCTGATGCACCGCCACCAGGCTTCCGGCAGGTCTCTGGCCTCAATATGGGTGACCTTCATTTATGCTCCTTCGCCATGTCGGTGATTATCCCCGCACGACCTATTGTAGCCAAAGTCGCGCCCGTTTGCACTCCTTGCTGGCTCGCAATGACAGGCCGTGCCGGGAAAGGCACTTTCGCGGGAAGGACAGTGTGGCGCGGGTGAGGCAGCCCCACTTCCCATTTCTACCTGTTTATGGTAAAGTGATTCCACTCGTTAATCCGCCCAGAAGCGAAATTTCCGAGAGGCTTTCAGAAATTGGCAGGCTATCCCCTGGTTGAAGAACTCCCCGGCCACCTCGATGCTCCTGCCATCTTCGAGCTATTCCGGGAGGGGCCTTACAGCTTCTTCTTGGACAGCGGGATGACACCCTCCCCAGCAAGCGAGTTGGGGCGATATTCTTTCATGGGAAGCGACCCCTTCCTGATTATGAAAAGCCGAGGGAGGGACATAATACTGTTTCAGGGGAAGGAACAGCAAGGCCTCTCCGGCGACCCCTTCCGGGTCCTCGAAGACCTGCTGAACAAGTACTCTCTTCCTCCACCCACAGTCCCCATCCCCTTCGCCGGCGGGGCGGTAGGCTACCTGAGCTACGACCTGTGCCACTTCGTAGAGAAGCTGCCGTGCACCACGAGAGATGACCTGGGACTCCCCGAAGCCTACCTCGCCTTCTATGATACGGTAGTGGCTTTCGACCACTGGGCCGGCAAGGCCTACCTCATCTCCACCGGATTCCCTGAAATGGAGGAACGACAAAGACAGGAACGCGCCAGGCAGAGACTCGAGGAGGTGAAGGCCATTCTGGGGCAGCCGGGATGGAGGCTCCAGGAGGCGCCCGCGCGGACTGGGCGAGAAGCCTTGTCACTGATCTCCAACTTCAGCCATCGCGGCTATCTTGAGGCGGTGGAGAAGGCCAGGGAGTATATCTGCGCCGGCGATATCTTCCAGGTGAATCTCTCGCAACGGCTCGAAGCGGATCTCCCCATACCACCCTACGATCTCTTCCGCCAGCTGAGGAAGGTCAACCCTGCCCCATTCGCCTGCTATCTGAACTTCGACGAGGTGAGCGTGGTAAGCGCCTCGCCTGAACGCTTCCTCAAGCTACAACACGGCAGCGTGGAGACCCGCCCGATAAAGGGGACCAGGCCCAGGGGCAAGAGCCAGGCCGAGGACTCCTTCCTGGCCGGCGAGCTAGTCCACAGCGTCAAAGACCTGGCGGAGCACATGATGATCGTGGACCTGGAGCGCAACGACCTGGGTCGGGTGTGCCGCTTCGGCTCAGTGAAGGTGGCCGAGATGGCCGCCCTGGAGACCTTCCCCACCGTCTTCCACCTCACCTCGACGATTGTAGGACAGCTTAACCCGGGCAAGACACGCCATGACCTGCTCAAAGCCACTTCGTGATAAAGGACAAACGGGCCTACTTCCACGCTGGCGGCGGCATAGTCTTCGACTCCCGGCCCGAGGCCGAATACGAAGAGACCCTGGACAAGGCTCGGGCCCTTATCCAGGCCCTCCAGATATCTCCTGCGGTGATGGTGGAAGCGGCATGATTCTCATCATCGACAACTACGACTCCTTCGTCTACAACCTGGCCCAGTACGTCGGCGAGCTGGGATGGGAGCCGGAGGTGCGACGCAACGACAAGACCACTATCGAAGAAATCGAGCAGATGGCCCCCAGCCACATTATCATCTCCCCCGGCCCCTGTACCCCCCTCGAGGCCGGTATTTCCAACGATGTGGTGCGGCACTTCGGCGGCCGAATCCCCCTCCTGGGCGTCTGCCTCGGCCACCAGTGCATCGGTCATGTCTACGGCGGGCACGTTGTCCGCGCCGCCATGCCGGTGCACGGCAAGACCTCTCTGATATACCACGATGGCAAGACCATCTACCACGAGGTGCGCAATCCTTTCCCTGCCACACGCTATCACTCACTCATTGTCAAGCTCGACACTGTGCCCGATTGTTTGGAGATCACCGCCAGGAGCGACAAGGGCGAGATCATGGGTGTGCGGCACAAGGAGCTGGTGGTGGAGGGTGTGCAGTTTCACCCTGAGTCCATCCTGACCGAGGTGGGACACGACCTGCTGAGGAACTTCCTCAACGTCGCCGAGGCGAGGCGGACGCCACCGAAAAGCAAGGGGAAGTAAGCCTTGGAGCAACTGGTCTTCCTGAACGGCTCGTTATTGCCCCATTCCCAGGCCAGGATATCCCCCTTCGACCATGGTTTCCTCTACGGCTTCGGGCTGTTCGAAACGGTCCGCGCCTACTCAGGTTCCCCTTTCAGGCTTGACCGGCATATCGCCCGCCTTTTGCGGGGCGCCGCCATAATCGGCCTTTCCCCCAATCTCACCGCCGGGCAGCTTCAGGAGGCCTGTCACCACGTCCTGCGGGGCAATAGCCTCCAGGAGGCCCGTCTCCGCATCACCATGTCCGCCGGGGAGGGCGAGGCCACCCCCCAGCCTCCTGCCTCCGCACCCACCACCTTCATCACCGCCAGCCAGTATGTTCCTGACCAGGCGCTGCACGTGGGCGGAGCGAGGGCCGTCTTATGCGCCCTGCGCAGCAGCAACCGCTCGCTGCCGGCGCGGTTGAAAACGACGAACTATCTGGATAACCTC
>JAENJB010000005.1 GCA_016844565.1 Dehalococcoidia bacterium | reverse complement strand
GGTCCCCGTAGCCGCCTCCGCCATCATTCTGTCTGATCCATACATCGTCCCTGCTCAGCTTGGTTATGTGGGCCGCGGGCGGCAACTCCAGCTTGCCCTCGATGTCATCCAGGCTGCCGGGCATCGAGCCCTTCTCAAACAGCTTCCGTATGTTGGACTTGCGTTTGAAGGCGAAGACGCTGCTGCCGCCGGGGTAGCCGCCGACCACGCCGGTGGCCTCGGCGCTCTCCGGGCTGAACCTCAGCATCAAGCACCACGGTATCTCCTTGACGCCGTAGGACATGTACATGGCACTGAAGCCCATACCGCCGCGGAACTTTCCGGCGCCGCCGGAGTCCGTCTGCTGGCGGCTGTAAAGATAGAGCACCGGATAGCGGAACTCGTAGGTCTCCACGTTGGCCTTGCAGCAGGCAATGCTGTGGAGCATGCCGCCGGTATCTACACCATCAGCGATGCTCGATGCGCCGCTTCCGCCCACCATGGACTCCAGAAAAACGGCGCCGAAGGGGTCGCCGCGCTGGTCGGCGCCGAAGAGCTCCTGGGTGCCGAAGCCGCCTATCCAGCCAGCCATGAGGCGGTCCTCGTACTTCTCGCTGGCGGCGAGCATCTTCGCCAGGCAGATGGCGGAAAGCTGTATCGCCGCCTGTATGCCTCCCGTGGTGGACTTACCCATGCCCGCCGGCCAGGTGGCGTTGACCAGGGTCCCCGGTTCGGCGATGACCTCAATGGTGCGTTCAATACCCGCCGGCGACCAAGGAATGTCGTAGCAGAGATACTGCAGCAGGGCTACCAGGATGCCTCCTCTGGCGCCGGGGAGGGTGCAGTTGATCACCGCCGGCGCCTGTTTGGCCGTTCCCGTGAAATCGAAGACCAGTTTCTCGCCCTTCTTGGTGAGGGTCATGTAGCAGGGGTAGACCTTGTCCTGGTATTCCATGTAGTAATGGTGCTTCCATGAGCCATCGGGAAGATCCTTCAGGCGCTCGCGGAACATCAGTTCGGTATAGTCGCTGATGGCGGCGATGACCTTCCTGACGGTTTCCAGTCCGTACTCGTTGACGAGCTCTTCGATCCGCCTCCGGGCGGTGTTATTAGCGGCGATCTTGGCCCGCAGGTCCAACTCCACCACCTGGGGCATGCGGGAGTGCCTGAGATACTCCTGCTTCAGGTCCTTCCTCACCACGCCCTTTTCCACCAGCTTGATCGGCGGGATGGGAGTGGCTTCTTGAAAGATGGACTCGGCCCCCAGGCTGCACTGGCTACCGCGGACGGATCCGCCCACGTCCACCTGGTGGATGGCCGCCCCGGTCCAGGCGACCAGTTCCTTTCCGTAGAAGACGGGGGACACGCACACCACATCGCTCTGATGCATCGCCCCATAGTACGGGTCGTTGCAGAGGAACATGTCGCCCGGAGATATGCCCGGGTTGTCGCGGTACTCCGCCAGGATGTACTTGACCACGTGCTCCAGGGAGATGGAGTGGATGCCGATGTAGATGCCGAGGACGAAGACGCCTCCGGAGGCGTCCATGACGCCGGTGTTGAAGTCATAGGCCTCATTGGCCACCGGGGAGCCGGACACTAGCCTCAGGGTGGCCGCTGCCTCATCGTTGATGGCGAAGAGCCGGTGCCTCAGGATCTCGAAGGTGACCGGGTCGATTCCCGCTTTTTCAAAGAAGGTCATTGCTTTTCTTCCATCTTGAGGTCATCTGTCATTGCGAGGAGTCCGCCGGAGGCGGGACGACGAAGCAATCTCAGCGGCACTAGGGGCGTAGAGATTGCTTCGCCCTTGGCAATCGCCAATGGGCTCGCAATGACATAACTCATCCCCTGTCTCCCATCTTGAGATAAAGGTTCAAATACGGGTCCACCTCGACCTGTTGCCCGGGGTGCACCACCAGTGTCGTGTCGACCCGTTCGATGATGGCCGGCCCGGGGACGATGTTGCCGGGCCGGAGTTTCTCGCAGGAATACACCGGACAGTCGATGAAGCCCCCGGTCTCTCTGAAATATACCTTCCGCTCCCCTTTTTGGGCGGTGGACGGCTTCTTTCCGGCTTTGGGGTACTGGACCAGTGCCGGTTTGACCCTCTTGCCGGTCCCGGTGACCCGGAAGGTGGTGGCCTCAACGCCGGCCTCTTTGTAGGCGGTGCCTTCCCCATACTTCTGTTCGTATAGCTCATTGAAGTTCTCGATAAGCACCTCTATGTCATCGGAACGGAGGGCCTTCGCCGGCGCCGGGCAGTAGATGCCGTGCACCTGGCGGCGGTATCTCATCTCCAGTTGCCGGCTGAGCACGATGTCTTCATCTGGGAAGCCGTCCCGCTGCAGTCTTTCCATTATCTCCCGCTCCAGCCGGGTGAAATGCTTGTTCATTCTAGCCGGCTTGCCGGGCATAATCATCGGGTCGGAGATTTCCCTCACGTAGACCATGTCTGCCCCGGCGATGCCAAAAGCGGAGAAAACGGCGGCGGTCTGCGGCACCAGCGCCATCTTCACGCCCACGTCCCTGGCGTAGGCGCCGACATGGGTGGGGCCGGCGCCGCCAAAGCTGAGAAGCACGAAGTGGCGCGGGTCGTAGCCCCTTCCGACGGTCACCTTCCTCACTAGATCTGCCATGTGGGAGTCCACGATGTCCAGAATGGCCATGGCCGCCTCGTGGACATCCATCTTCAGCGGCCGGGCAATCCTCTCCCGGATGGCCTTGACGGCCTTTTCGCGATTCAGTTTCATCCGACCGCCGAGGAAGTAGTCGGCGTCCAGCCTGCCGAGCACGAGGTCGGCGTCGCCCACCGCGGGCTCCGTGCCCCCGTGGTCGTAGCAGACCGGTCCCGGTTCGGCGCCGGCGCTCTGCGGGCCGACTTTCAGGGCGCCGGTCTTGGGCTCGATCCAGGCGATGCTTCCGGCGCCTGCTCCTATGGACACTATGTCGACCATGGGGGTTAGCACGTGGTACTGGCCGGCCACCGGCGCGGTGGCGAACTGGAACTGGTTGTCTACTATCAGTCCCACGTCGAAGCTGGTGCCGCCCACATCGCTGGTGATGATGTTGGGCATGCCCAGCTTGCCGCCGAGCACGGCGGCGCCGATGGCGCCGCCCACCGGCCCGGAGGAGAGAGTGAACACCGATTTGTGTCCGGCTTCATCGGAGGAGACGATTCCTCCGGAGCAGCTCATAATCCCGAGGTCTTTCTTATAGCCATACCCGGCGAGGCGCTGACTGAGGCGGGAGAGGTAGCGCGAGGTTACCGGGCTGAGATAGGCGTTGAGCGCCGTGGTGGCCACTCGCTCGTACTCCTTGATGACCGGCGCCAGCTCGCTGGAGATGGTGACGAACAGGTCCGGATACAGTTCGCGGACCAGGTCCCTGGCCTTCCTTTCATGGACGGGGTTAGCGAAGGACCACAGGAAGCAGATGGCGACGGATTCGATGCCTTGCTCCACGAGGTCCCGGACGGACTGGCGCACCTCCTCTTCGTTGAGGGCCACTACCACTTTCCCTTGCCAGTCCAGGCGCTCGGTGATGCCCTTGATGAAAGGCCGGGGCACCACGGGCACCGCCTTGCGCAACCGTGCCACGTTGATGAGCTCTTCCTCAACCAGCCCGGCCACCTTCTGATGCACGCGCCCGATGATGATGGCGTCTTCGTGCCCTTTGGTGGTCAGCAGCCCGACACGGGCTCCTCTACGGGTGAGGAAGGCGTTGGTGGAGACGGTGGTACCGTGGAGGAAAAGAGAAGTATCCTTCAGCACTTCCCTCCAGGAGAGGCCGGCGGCCTCGCAGGCGCTCCGGACGGAGTTGATGACGCCGAGGGAGAAGTCCTTCGGGGTGGAGGGAGACTTGCCCCAAAGCAACTCGCCGTCGCTCTTCATGATGACGCAGTCGCTGAAGGTCCCCCCTGTGTCCACCGCTATGATGCAGGACATCAACCTCTCCTGGGCTGTTTCTCTCGACTTCTCTGTCATTCTGAGTCCCGATGCAATCGGGCCGAAGAATCCGCCCCAGTATGTGGGTGGGGGGGCGGATAAAGGCGGGCGGATGGCCTCAGGATGACATTATCGTATCTTACTTCTTCGGCGGCTTGGTCAGTATTTCATCAATCAGCCCGTATTCCACTGCGTGCTCGGCGGTGAGATAGAAATCGCGGTCGGAGTCTCGGGCTACCTTCTCCGTCGGCTGGCCGGTGTGGTGGGCGATGATGCCCCGTATCTTTTCCTGGATGCGCAGTATCTCGCGGGCGGCGATTTCGATATCTGACGCTTGTCCCTGGGCGCCCCCTATGGCCTGGTGCATGTGGATGGTGGCATTGGGCAGGGCGTAGCGCTTTCCCTTGGCGCCGGCGCAGAGGAGGAGAGTGCCCATGCTGGCGGCTAACCCCACGCAGATGGTGGAAACATCGGGACGGATGAGTTGCATGGTGTCGTAAATGGCCAGCCCCGCGCTGATTATCCCTCCCGGGCAATGGAGATAGAGGCTGATGTCCTTCTCCGGGTCTTCCCTTTCCAGATAGAGAAGTTGGGCGACGATGAGGTTAGCTACCTGGTCGTTGATGGGAGAACCAAGAAAGACTATCCGTTCCTTCAGCAGCAGGGAGTAGATGTCGTAGGCCCGCTCCCCCCGCGCCCCGCTCTCGATGACCGTTGGGGGATAAAGGGAGTTGTGGGCCCGTTCCCCCCTCGCCCCACTCTCGATAACCATCGGGATGACGTTCTCTGGCCTCATACTCATGTCGTACCTCTCACCTGGATTTTTCATTTACCTCGCCCCACCTGTCATTGCGAGTCCCGACCGGTCGGGAGGGCGAAGCAATCTCTGAGCCACTAGTACCGTATGAGATTGCTTCGGCACTTCGTGCCTCGCAATGACGGGCTAGCCAATGCTCTCCTTGCTCTCTGTTCTCACTCCACTGGCGCTTTCCGCCGCCGCCTTCAGTTCCAGCGTCTCACCTCTGGCTATTTGCTCCAGGCGCTCCACCGCCTTGCGGTTGAATATGGCCCTTTCTATGGAGCCGCGGGTGGCGGGCTGGTTGAGGAACTTCCGCCTCTCCTCGATCTTGTCCTGATTGAGCTGGAGCATCCTCTCAATCTCGGCTTCAATCTCCGCCGGCTCGACCGCTATCTTTTCCTCCTCGGCTATCTTGCTCAGGATGAGAGAGCGAACGACGCGCGAGGCGGCCTGAGGCCTTAGCTCCTCCCTCACCTCCGCCTCGGTCTTGCCGATGTTCTTCAGATAGGCCGCCAGACCGTCGCGTCCTTGCTGGTAGTATCGCGCCTGTTCGTTGAGGGCGTTCTCTATTTCGGAGTCCACCAGGACGGGCGGATAGACCACAGTGGACGACTTGACAGCCTCCTCCAGGAAAGCATTCTGCACACGCAGGTGCTCCTTTTCTTCGGCCTGGGCCTTCAGACTGGAAGCTATTCTCTCTCTCAATGCGGCAAGGGTTTCAAGCCCGGCGCTCAGGGTCTTGACGAAGTCGTCGTTGATCTCGGAGAGCTTTCCCTCTTTCACCTCGGACAGCGAGACCTTGAAGGCGCTCTCCTGCGCCTCTTCGCCGGCCTTCGCTTGCAAAGGCAGAGAGAACTCCATGTCTTCGCCCTTGCTCATGCCAGCCACCTTGTCGGCAAAACCGGCGGCCGGGAAGGTCGATTCCTGTGACAGCTCCAGTTGAAACCCCTTCTGGTCGAGAACGGTCTTATCCCCCGAGCTGGCCTTGATATCCACCGTGACCAGGTCTCCGAGCTGGGCCGCCCTTTCCACCGGTTGCCAGGTAGCCTGCTCTTTGCGCAGGCGCTCGACTACCCTGTCTATTTCCTGGTCGGTGACCTCCGTCGCCTGTGACTGGACCCTGATGCTCCGGTAGTCGCCCAGCGTGACTGTCGGGCGGACGGCTACCGTGGCCTTGAAGCGGATAGGTTCGGTGCTGGTGACCTCGATCTGCGGGCGGGCGATAGCGTCGAGCTTCTGCTCCTCCACGGCCTTGTTGTAGGCCTCGGGAACGGCGTGCTCGATGGCCTCCTCCAGGAAGGCGGCTTTCCCCAGGTAGTTTTCCAGGATGGAGCGAGGGGTTTTCCCCTTGCGGAAGCCCGGTATGGAGGCCCGCTTCACCAGGTGGCGGTAGGCATGGGTCATGGCCTCCTCCATCTCCGGAGGCTCCACCTCGACGGTGAGCACCACCTGGCTATTCTCAAGAGTGTCTCTGGTTACTTTCATCTCTCGTACTGGAGTTCCTCTCTACTTGACGCTGGGATGGTATATTATAAGCAAAGTGGGCTTCTCGCTCAAGCAGGGTCTCCCCCGTCGGTCATTCCGGCCAGGACCAGCCCCCGGCGTGAGGTGGTGAATAGCACTTCCATTCCTTGCTTGCTGATTCTGCCATAACCGGCTATAATCGCAGGCAGGAGGTGACGAAAATGGTCCAGACTAATCCTTCCAAAAAGAAATCAACCTTCCTCTTGAGTGAGGGAATACTCTCTGAGATGAAAGAGGTGATATCGGCCAGAGGGATCCGTTCACAGAACGCCCTGGTTGAAGAAGCTCTGAGAGACTACATTTCCAGGTTCAAGCGGGAACTGCGCCGCCGGCAATATCTGGAAGCAAGCAAGGACCCGCTGTTTCTTTCAGACATCCAGGAGATCGAGAAGGCATTCAAGCGTGCCGATGCTGAAACAGCGGGGATGCTCCGATGACGGTGCCGCTGCGTTGGCGCGTTTATATGTCCGACCTGGAGCCGGTGCAAGGCTCAGAGCAAGGTGGGCGGAGGCCGGTCATGGTCGTCAGCAATGAGGATTTCAACCAACTGATGCCGGTGGTAACCGTACTACCTCTGACATCGCTGAAATCCGGCCGCAAGATATACCCCGGTGAAGTGCTGCTAAGAAAAGGAGAGGCGAACCTGGGCGTTGACTCCCTGGTGCTGGCTCACCAGATACGGACTATCTCGAAGAGGCGGTTGCGAAAAGATATCGGCTCTCTGGATGCTCCGGGCTCCCAGCGCCAGATAGAGAATGCCGTCAAGCTGCATCTCGATCTGCCGTAGGCGGTCCTCCCTCCATTGATTTCTTCCCTTGGTATGTTCGGGAGCGGGTGCTGAAAGAGGCAGTGCCGTTGTGAAAGACGACAGGCTCTACGAGTGCATCGAGCGCATCGCGCTCTACGCGGACGAAGGCAAGAGTGTCTTCTTCGCCGACACCCGGACACAGGACGCTGTCATGCGCAACCTGCAGACCCTTTCCGAATCCATGCAGCGGATTTCCTCTTCCCTGAGAATGAATCACGCTGAGGTTGATTGGCGCAGCGTCGCCGCTTTTCGGAATGTGGCGGTACACGACTACCTGGGCATTGACCTGAAGCAGATTTGGGACATCGTCGAGCGCGACCTGCCGGACCTGAAGCGCAAGATTGAGACAATTCTCGAGGGGCTCGGAGGGCCGGCATGATTCTGGAGACTATCACCGTCTGACGTCCCGTCCTATCAACCAGACTCAGGCCGGAATCCATAACCCCTGGCCGGAGTTTCGGCGTATGGTGGCATGTCATTCCCGCGCACGCGGGAATCCATCCGCCGTGATCATGTTGTATTCCAGCGCGAGACGGGTCGCCCCCCGTGCGGGGGCGTGGATTGAAACCTCGGCGGGACCGCCTGGTGAGTCACGCTTCGCTTCACCCACCCTACAGTGCGTGCCTCGCAATGACAGGTAGCCCTTGCGTTGCCAAGGAGGCAGGGTATGGGTTATCATAGGATTTTGTCGTGAGGTGGCGAGCTGGACCTTCTTCTTGCAGCGTTATTATCGTTAGTCTTGGTGCCCATGGCACTTCTGGCGGACGGACCGGTCCTGGGGATACGGGCCGTGCTTGGCCTATCTTTCGTTCTCTTTGTGCCCGGCTACGTCATGGTCAATGCCATCTATCCCAGACGGGGTGACCTGGACGTGGCTCAGCGGCTGGCTCTGAGCTTCGGGTTCAGTATCGTGGTGGTGGTTATTCTGGGGTTTATGACGGCTTACACGCCATGGGGGTTTCGTCTCGTGCCGGCTATTCTCACTATTGTCCTTTTCAACCTTGTTCTAACTGGAGTCGCCTGGCGGCGGCGCCGCACCTCTGCGGAGCCCTTTCATCCTCGATTCGCGGCTTTATTCGCGTCGCTGAGGGCCGGTTCCCGGTTGGAGAAGGGGCTGGCGGTGCTGCTGGCGCTCGTGATTCTGGCATCGGCGGGGCTGCTTGTCTACCTCGTGCAGCCTCCGAAGATGAACGAGAAGTTCAGTGAATTCTACCTGCTCGGCCCCGAGGGCAAGGCGGAGAAGTACCCGGGGAATCTGGCGGTGGGGCAGAGTGCGAGGGTGGTGGTGGGAATTGTGAACCGAGAGGGTGAGAAAAAGGACTATTCTGTGGACGTAGCCATCGAGGACGTCAAAGTGACAGGATTTGACGGGATTGCGCTTGATGCCGGCCGGAGCCTGGAGCAGGCGGTGGAGTTCGCTGCTTCCCGGGTGGGCAACGACCAGAGGGTGGATATCCGTCTCTACCGTACGGGTGATGACAAGGCCTACAAAACACTCACCTTCTGGGTGGACGTCAGGTAGAGAAGATGTTTGATGTCATCGTAGTTGGGGGTGGGCCGGTTGGCAGCTACGCCGCCGGCGAGTTGGCGAGCAGGGGCCACCGGGTCGTCGTCTGCGAGCGCAAGAATATCATAGGCGAGGATGTCTGCTGCACCGGCATCATCGGGAGTGAGGCCTTTTCAATGTTGCCCCTCGCTCAGATGGTGGGTGGTGCGATAATACGGGAGGCCAGGGCGGCCAGACTTTTTTCACCCTCAGGTCGCCTTGTCAGGGTGAGCAAGGAGGAAAAGCAGGCCTACATCGTCCACCGCCCGGTCTTCGATGCCGGGCTGGCCCGTTGGGCGCAGGGGAAAGGAGTGGAGTACCTCCCTGGCAGTGAAGTCAGGTCGGTAAGTTTCGGGGGCTCATCGGCTGTGGTGGAGATTTCAGGACGGGCTACGCCTCTGGAGGCGAAGGTAGTTGTCCTCGCCTGCGGCTTCGGCAGCCCGTTGCCACAAAAGCTGGGCATGGGCACTATCGGTGATTTTGTGGTTGGCGCCCAGTGCGAGATTGGCATCGATGGGCTGAATGAGGTGGAGGTCTATTTTCACCGGAAGCTGGCACCCGGTTTCTTCGCCTGGCTGGCGCCGACATTCGAAGGACGGGCGCTCGCCGGTCTTCTCTCCCGGCGTAACCCGGGGGAGAATTCACCCGGCGTAACCCGGGGGAGAATTTGAAGTCTTTTCTGGAATATATCAGGCTGTGGGGAAAAATCATCAGGAACGAGGGGAAGATAAGTTACGGGGCTATCCCGCTCCGGCCTTTGCCCAGGACTTATGGTCCGCGGGTCCTGGTGGTGGGAGAGGCGGCTGGCCAGGTGAAACCGATGACTGGCGGAGGAATATACTACGGACTGATAGGGGCGCGGGCGCTGGTGGAGGTGCTGGACGAAGCTATCAAGAAGGAGGACTTCTCCCCAGCCCGGCTGCGGCAGTACGAGAAGGGATGGCGGGCCAGTATCGGGCGGGAGCTGCGTCTGGGCTATCTGGCGCGTATAGTGCAGGAGAGGTTCACCGACGGTCAGATAGAGTGGCTGTTCGGATGGCTGGGCAGCGATGGCGTTGTCGATTCCATGCTGGCTACGTCCGCCTCGGGCGGGTCGGCTTTCGACTGGCACGGGAAGGTGCTCCTCAGGGCGTTGACGCATGAGCCGTTCCGGGCTCTGTGGCATTCGGTCAGGGGGGCGTTGTAAGGTGACTGAAGTCCCTCCTCTCTCCTTCGACAAGCTCAGGACAGGTTCTAACTCTCCCCCTTCAGGGGGGAGAGGGCTGGGAAGATGGTGACGAAAGAGCAAGGTTCTTACACAGTTTGTGGGAGGTACACTTATGGAACGTAGAGACAAATGGGGTGCGCCGCGGCGGGAGAGTTCAAGCTCTGCAGGGCAGGTCGGGGTAGCGGCGACCAGAGAAGGCTGGGGGGTGGAGAATCTGCCCTATCCCGAGGGGGTGGCCTATATCCAGGCGAGGTGGGACCTCTGCATCGGCTGCGGGGCCTGCGAGATGGCCTGCGCCTTTCACCACTTCGGGGTGCTCAACCGGGAGTTATCCCGTATTCAGATATTCCGCTATCTGACGCCGCTACCCAAGGCGGTCCAGAACGTGTGCGCCCAGTGTCCGCCTCAGGAGAGAGAGTGTGAAAAGGCCTGCCCGGTCATACCCCCGGTTATCTACTATGATAAGGAGACCTTTCACACGAAGGTCGACGCCAAGCGATGCAAGGGCGTATCCTGCAATGCCTGCGCCAAGGCCTGCCCCGCCGCGGTGCCCCACTTCTACCCGCCCAAGTACGATTACGCGCTGGTCTGCGACCTGTGCGAGAAGGACGGAAAGCGGCGGCCGGCCTGCGTGGACATTTGCCCCAATGGCGCGCTGGAGTTCATGTCTCCCCGTTTTCCGCGCCACCTCGATCGAATTCATCCCGACATGAAGGCAGAGTACCTTTCCAAGAGGCTATACCCGCTGCCAAAAGACAAGACGGTAAAGCTGCCGGAGGAGATATGGGGGAAATAGGGATGCCGACCTGTCATTGCGAGGGGCGAAGCCCCGAAGCAATCTCACACGGTTCTGGGTCATATGGGCCCGGAGATTGCTTCGTCCCGCCCTGTCGGGACTCGCGATGACAGAACTGTATTTAGTGAGTGACTTTGCGTTGGAGGGAGTAGCATGGCTGAGAAGATAAGACTGTTGGAAGTAGACCTGAGCCGAGAGAAGGTGGAAGTTCACGATTTCACCGGGGTTTGCCGGCAGTACCTCGGAGGGAGAGGGCTGGGGGCGAAGCTGCTGTGGGACAGGGTGCCCAGGGGCGCCGATCCGCTGGGCCAAGAGAATATCGCCTATTTCGGCGTAGGGCCGACAACTGGCTTCTTCGGCTCGGTGTGCAATGTGAGCATGAAGTCGCCGCTAACCGGCCTGCGCGGCGAGTCCAATGTGAACGGGCACTTCGGCGCCGAGATGGTCAATGCCGGCTACAGCGCCGGGCTCCTGGTCACCGGCAAAGCGAAGCGGCCCGTCTATATTTACATAAAGGATGACCGTGTCGAAATACGGGACGCCTCCCATTTGTGGGGAAAGCTGGTTCCGGCCAGCCAGTATGCGCTTCGCACCGAGGTGAGGCAGGAGCTTTCGGACCAGAACTTCCAGGTGCTGACCATCGGGCCGGCCGGGGAGAACCTGCTCCGCAACGCCGGCATCTGCCATGACGTTTACCACTACGCCGCCCGCACCGGCGGCGGCGCGGTTATGGGCAGCAAGAACCTGAAGGGAGTGGTGGTGCGCGGCACGCGGCCTCCGAAGTACGTCGATCCGGCGAAGATGTTCCAGATGCTGTCCCACTTCTTCCGAGAGTCCCGCCTCTATGTGGCGGAGAACCGGCGCTGGAGTCACTACGTGTCCATGCCGGAACGGTACTACGCCACCACCGAGGGCATCAAGAACAAGCAACTGGGCTGGGACCCAGTGTGCGACCTGAGCAACCCGGTGGTCATGGAGCAGCAGTACAAGGTGTGGAACGATAGCTGCTCCCTCTGCATGACCGGCTGCAAGGCGCCATACATGAGGCGGGACGAGCCTCTCGGGCCATACGTAGGGGAGATGCGGCACGATAACGGTGGAGGGTGGAGCGCCAATGTGATGGTAGCGGGCTACGACCCGCAGACCTATCTGACGGCTCTTGTAGATACCCTGGGGGTGGACAGCGAGGACCTTTCCGGCGTGGTTGCCTGGGCGCTTGAGCTGTACGACAGGGGGCTGCTCACCAAAGAGGACCTGGGTGGAATAGAGCTGAAGTGGGGCGACCTGGAGGCCATCTCCAAGCTGGTGGTGAAGATAGTCCGTCGTGAAGGCATCGGCGATACGCTGGCGGAAGGCCTGAAACGCGCCTCGGAGAAGCTGGGAGAGAAGACGAAACCTTACGCCATCACCAACAAGGGTGTGGCCATCACCTCCTATGAGCCGAGGGGCAGCATGACGGACGCCATCGGGCTGGCCATCAATCCGGTGGGTGAGCTGCACGGTGGCCCGGGGGGCGGCCGCTGCAATATCAGGAACTTCATACAGGACTCGATGACATTCTGCAGCTTCCTGGCGAACCCGCTGAGGGGCGTCTTTGGAGACATAAACCAGGTGTCGCTCGACCTGCTGAAGGCGGCCTGGGGATGGAACATTCCCCGCCCCGAGTGGGATACCATGATCAAGCGCCTGAGTCTGCTGGAGCGCTGTTTCTCCATGAGGGAGGGCCTCGTCCCCAGCCGGGACGATGTGCTGCCGGAGCGCTTCTTCACGGAGACCATTCACACCAAGTACGGTGAGCCGCGCATCCTGAATAAGGAGGAGTTCTTCAAGAACCGCCTCAACTGGTACAAGAGCCAGGGCCTGACGGAGGAGGGCATCCCGACGGCGGAGACCCTGAAGGAAGTTGGCCTGGAGTTTGCTCTTTCGGTGCTGGAGAGGTAAGGCGCAGGGCCAGATTTCAGTATCAATCGTTCATGCCCCGTACAACGGGGCACCATAAGGGATGAAAATACTCTCTCCCCCGGAGGGAGAGAGTTAGAGAGAGGGGGAATTCATCACCCTCACCCTTCCCTCTCCCGTCACGGGAGAGGGAACTGGCTTTGTCAGAATCTCTGCGCTCGCAATGACACGAATGTGCACGGAGGATTTTCGTAAGAAGGAGGGCGTCATTTCATGAATAGGCCCAGAGTTGTTGTCGTCGGAGCGGGTTTTGCCGGGTGTGCGGCTGCCATATCGGCTGCTAAAGCGGGTGCGGAGGTCATCTTGCTGGAGAGGATGGACTTCGTGGTCGCCAGTGGCATCAGGGCGGGGCGGATGAACTACAATGGCAAGCTCGTTGCGGCAGAGGAAGCTAAAGCGCTTGGTGCGGGAGATATGTTTGAGGCGCTGGAGTCCATCAAGCTGCATGACACCAATATCGTGGACGAGGTCAATGGCTATGTGTACAACGCTATCATAGTAGAGCCGACGGTGCGCCGGCTGGTAGAGGGGGCAGGGGTGGACATGCGCCTGGTGAATCGGGTCACCGATGTGATAAGGGAGGACGGCAGGCTGAAGGCGGTTAAGGTGGGTCGGAAGGGGGCAGTCGAGGGGGATGTTTTCGTGGACTCCTCGGGAAACGCCGGTGGGATAGACATTTGTACCCGGTATGGCGGTGGTTGCGCCATGTGCGTCACCCACCGCTGCCCCACTTTCGGCGACCGGGTGAGCATCGCCACCAAGGCAGGAGCGCCAGAGTTTGTGCGGCGGCGTCCCGATGGGACACCAGGCACCATAGACGCGGCCCTTTCCTTGCACAAGACGAGCCTCGACCCCGTCCTGAGAGCCCGTCTGGAGAGGGATGGAGTGGTAACTATCCCGCTTCCTCCCGAGCTGATCGATACGGAGAGGCTCTATCGCATCGGAGGTATTCGGAGCCAGCGGCAGATGGAGAGTCTCAACGTGGTGGACATCGGCATCACCGCCAAGTGTGTCGGTAACGGCAGTATCCTGCCGAGCGAGCTGCGGAAGATACCGGGGTTTGAGAACGCCATCATAGACAACCCGATGGGCGTGGGGAAGGGCAACAGGATAAACTGGGTCTCCATGGCCCGTTGCGAAGCCGATTTACGTGTCAGAGGGTTCGCCAACCTCTTCGCCGCGGGCCAGAAGGCCGGGCCCCTGGGTGGCATTGCCGAGGTTATAGTGACGGGCGTCCTGGCCGGCCACAATGCCGCCCGCGCTGCCGCCGGGAAGGAACCGGTGACCCTGCCGCGGAGCATAGCTATCGGGGACTTCGTCGCCTTTGTCGGTGAGATGATGGACGTCCCCGGCGGCCTGAACCGGGGATATGCGTTCGGGCACCAGGCCTTCTTCGAGAGACTTAAGAAGAACGGTCTGTACACGACTGACGTCAGTGCCATTCACCGTAGGGTAAAGGATGCCGGCATGACCGGTGTGCTGGCGAAGAAGGTCGTTTGAGGGAAGAGAGATTCTTCACTCCGTTCAGAATGAGAGCCACGAGACTGTTACCCTGAGCTAGGACTTCTCCCTTTTCCAAAGGGGGAGACGGGTTGAACACGATCATTTCAGCAATCTATGAAAGGAGAACCATGTCGGAAGATCTGAGAGACTGGCTGGGAAAAGTGCAGAGCATGGAGGAAGTGAGGACGGTCGAGGGCGCCGACTGCGGCTGGGAGATAGGCGCCATCACCGACCTGAATGGCAGGCGAGAAAACGCCCCGGCCCTCATGTTCGATAAGATAAAGGACTACCCTCCGGGATTCCGCGTGCTGTCGGGCGCGTTCCTCACCCCGGCCCGTGTGGCCCTCACCCTGGGACTGCCGCCCAAGGAGAACACAGCCGGCCTCCTGGCCTCGCTGCGGGCAAAGCTCTCGCAGTGGGAAGGTGGACTGGACAAGACCCCTCCCAGGAAGGTGAAGTCCGGACCGGTGATGGAGAACATCAGGACGGGCAAGAAGATCAACGTCTTCGAGTTCCCCGTTCCCAAGTGGCATGAGAGCGATGGCGGCCGGTTCATCGGCACGGGCCACGTGGTCATCACAAGAGACCCGGATACCGGGTCCGTCAACCTCGGCACCTACCGCGTCCAGGCTCACGACGCCAATACCACCGGACTCCACATCGCCCACGGCAAGCACGGCTGGATGCACGTCAAGAAGTACCATGATAGGGGCCAGCCGGCCCCGGTAGCTCTCTCGGTGGGGCATCACCCCCTGGTGCTTTGTCTCGGTGCAGCTCCGGTGGCCGCGGATGTGGACTACAGTTACCTGGGCGCCATGATGGGGAAGCCCTTTGATGTGATTGAGGACGACGTTACCGGACTTCCCATCCCGGCGGACGCCGAGATCGTGCTGGTGGGCTGGTGCCCTCCCGACAAGACCAGGACGGAAGGGCCTTTCGGTGAGTTCACCGGCTATTATGCCAGCGGGGCCAGGGCGGACTGGGTAATAGAAGTGCAGAAGGTGTATTTCCGCAACAACCCCATTCTCCTAGGCGCTCCTCCGGGACGGGGCCATTCGGAAACGTCCTACTACGAATCGCTCATGGCGAGCGCCTCGCTGCACAATGCTCTTGATAAGGCCGGCGTGGTCAATGTCAAAGGCGTGTGGACTCATGAAATGGGCGGAGGCCTGTTCGTCGTGGTCTGCATTAAACAGACCTATGGCGGACACTCCAAGGAAGCCGGGCTCTACGCTTTGCAGCTCATCTCAAGGGGGAATGTCACCCGCCGCTTCGTGGTGGTGGTGGATGACGACATCGAATATACCGATCTCAAGGACGTGGTGTGGGCGATGAGCACCAGGTGCGACCCTGAGAAGAACATCGATATCATCCGCGGTGGGCGCAGCACTTATCTCGACCCGCTCATCAAGAAACCGGCGCCGGCCGTTGTCGCTTCCCGCGCCATCATCGATGCCTGCAAACCGTGGTCCTGGATAAAGGAATTCCCAGAGGCCATTTCGGTCAGTCCGGAGACTGTCAAGAAGGTAAAGACAAAGTGGGGGGAGAAGCTGGGGCTGTAGCTCCTCTGTCATTGCCCCGAAAATAGCCTTGGCAGAATCTCCTCTTCCCTGGAGGGAGAGAGATAGAGTGAGGGGGATTTGGGACACTCGTATGGTGTGGAAACCATGAAGCTAAAGCTGCGTGGCCGTGTCAGGCGCGGCATAGAAGAGTCCGCGAACTTCACCCAACTGCCATGGGTGAGGGCGCAGTTCATTGAGAAACTGGGCATCGACCCTTATCCCGGGACTCTCAACCTGGAGGTGAGGGAAGAGGACCTGAAGAAGCTGGCGCTGCTCCGGGAGGGCAAGGGGGTTGAGATAGCGCCGCAGGAGGCCGGCTTCTGCGCGGCCATCGGCTTCCCGGCCGTGGTGGGGGGCAAGGTGAAGGCGGCGGTGATTATCCCCTGTGTGAACGACTATCCGGGAAACAAGCTGGAGCTGATTTCAGCAGCCCGGGTGAGAGATGCACTCGCTCTGGCAGAAGGCGATGTGGTGGAGGTGGAGGTCCTTCTGCCGGCGCCGCCCCACAAATCGTGACTACTTCGCCAGTGCTGAAGTGCAGTGCGGGCAGCGAGTGGCCTTGATAGGAATGGCCGTCGCACAAAATTGACAGTCTTTTGTCGTTGGTGCCGCAGGTGCGGCTACCTTCTGCGGGGTCTGCATCTTCGCTATCGGGCGAACGATAAAGAAGAACAGCACGGCGGCTATTATCAGAAAGTTGATGATGGTGTTTGTGAAGAGTCCATAGTTGACGGTCACAGCTCCTGCCGCTTGTGCTTCAGCCAGGGATGGATATGGACCGGGGACTTTGCCCGATTGCAGAAGTACAAAGAGATTGCTGAAGTCTACCTTACCTAGGGCCAACCCGATTGGAGGCATGATCAAATCTTTTACAGCTGAACTGACGATAGCCCCGAAAGCGATGCCGATGATGATACCCACCGCCATGTCAACCACGTTGCCCTTCATTATGAATGCCTTGAAGTCTCTTAACACAGCTGAACCTCCCTTCAATCTACCCTAGAAAGGATGTATAGCATACCCCGAGTCTGTTGTCATTCGGTATTGTTCCCTCTCCCTTGATGGGAGAGGGATAGAGCCTGCCCTGAGTGAAACGAAGGGGAGAGGGTGTGCTCTGGGGAAGATGAATCCCCCTCTCTCCAACTCTCTCCCTCCAGGGGAGAGAGGACACGGGGCCGCGCCAAGCGCTAGCTCTTATTCGCTGGCCCCGCTACCGCACCCTTAAGCCCATGAAACGCTTTCCTGTGGCGTTCCACGTTCCAGTACATGTAAGCCACGAAGGCCAGAAAGGCCAATCCCAGTATGCCTGCCAGGCCGACTCCGCCTCTTTCAACGCCAATCCAGACGTAGGCTATGGTCAGGGCCAGTCCCAGAGCCAGGTGTCCGGTGATGGTCAGGGCGTTGGTCGGGGCCAGGTCATGGGAGCTCTGATAATGGACCAGGGCATTCTGGATAGCTCGAAACGAAAGAGGTATGAGTACCAGCGCCAGCAGGGCTGCCAGCGGCAGCACGTTCAAGGCCACGCCGGCGATGATGGCCAGGTTGGCCAGGACCATCATGGCGATGTAGAGAGGAACGGCGTGTCGCCGGCCCAGCCTGACTACCAGGGTCCTCTTGCCCACTGCCTTGTCAGCAGTGTAATCAGGGAATTCATTGATATAGAGAACGGCGGCGATGAGCAATCCCACCGGAATGGCGACCAGAACAGGAAGCCAGCTAAAGGTCCGGGTCTGGACATAGTAGGCGCCCAGGGTCATCAGAGGGCCGAAGTTCAGGCCGACGAGCAGCTCTCCCATGCCTCTCTTGGCCCAGTAAAAGGGGCGGCCGGTGTAGAAGAAAGCGGAGATGACGCCGATGACGCCCAGGACGAGGATGAGCGGCCCCCTGGTCCAGGCCAGATAGAGCCCCAGCAGGCTGCTCACGAGGAAACAGAAGAGAGAGATGCCCAGCACCTCCATGGGGGTCAGCAGTCCCAGTTGGATGAGACGGCTCCCTCCGCTGAAAGGACGGACGTACTCCCGGTTGATATCATCGTTGCCGCTCTTGTGGTCGAAATAGTCGTTGATGGTGTTGGCGCCCGCGTGTATGAGAAGGCCGGCAATCAGGGTCAGAACGAAGAAACCCCAGTCCAGGCTCTTCGTTTGTGCAAAGGATATGGCTGTCCCGAGAAGTACGGGCACCAGGGCGGCGGTGAGGAAGGGGGCTCGGATCTCGCGGTACCAGTTCTTCACTTTGCTAAGGAGCAGCTTGCCCTCGTTCACCATGGCCCGGTTCTCCGGGAACTCCACCACCGTGGGCGGCATACCCTGGACTATTTCCCCGAAAACCCTCAGTTTCACCTCTCGCGGCTCAATTCTGACACAGTCGAGGAGGCCCGCGTTGCCAGTCTCCATCAGGTATTTGACGACGGGAGATTTCTTTGCCGTAATCTGGAGGGCCTTCTCCCGTTCGAGGGCATCCTGCACGAAGACGGGCGTGCCCGTAATTTCGATCTCCCGGGACTGGTTGAACTCGGGGGCGGGGAAATAGACGAGCAGGGAAAGAGAGGGGTGATGCATCATCTGGAGGGTCTTGGGGTCTCCCTTCATGGTGGCCACGAATATGCGGAGGTTATCATCCACCGCGAAGTGCATCATGCGGGTCCTCATCTTGTCGCCGGCGACGGTGGCCACCGTCGCCACCTCAGCCTCTTTGAGCAGGGAAACGATTTCTTCTCTGGTGTGGCTCACCTTTGCTCCTCCTTGGATGAATAATTCTCAATTGCCTTGCCATACCTGGAAACAGCCTTCGTCTTTATGCCGCCTCTCTCCCGGTAGTCCGCTTCTATTAACAGGGAGACCGGCTTCAGCAAGCGGCTCAAATCCTGCATGATCCGGTTGACGGTATGCTCCTGCAGCATGCCGACATTGCGGAAGGATGTCAGATAGTACTTCAAAGACTTGAGCTCTACTAGCAAGCGGTCAGGGGTGTAGCGGATGGTGAGGCGGGCGAAATCGGGCAGCCCGGTCCACGGACAGACGGCGGTGAACTCGTCCGTCTCGTACACCACTTCGGTGGGTGAGCCGGGATACTCGAAAGGGATGGATTCGAGGACGGCGACGTCCAAGGCGTCCTCTTTCTGGGTGTCGAATCTTCGCAGCGTAAACTTGTCGAGTGTCATCTGCCCCCTTGTACGGTCAAACTCTCGGAGGTTGGAAGTCAAGCTGTGAGATGGCATTATAGCACGTCCCAGATCCTGTTGACGAGGCCGTTTAGCAACCTAAGCTGTCATTGCGAGGAGTCCCGATAGCAATCGGGACGACGAAGCAATCCGTGATGTTCCCTCTCCCTCCAGGGGAGAGAGAAAGTGGCGGATTACTTTGCGGAGTTTATCCTGAGCCAAGCTGGCGAAGGGCTCGCGCTGACACAATCTCATTCGTAAACAATCTTGTTGACACCTCTCGTGCAGCCCGCATATCATTAGGCCGAAAGGAGGCGAGGAATATGGAAACCTTCTTTGGCACATTGCACTTACCCGGGGCGGACAGGCCGTGGAACGTGGAGGTGAGCATAGACTGGCTGAAAAAGGAAGTATATATCAAGATTCCTGAAGCCCCGAGCCATATCAAGGAGTGGAGTGGGGTATTCGTGCAGACCCTCCAGGATCAGGAGGCCGCCTTCCGTACCAAGGGCTTGCCGGGAGCGGTGGCCCACTGGTGGCACCTCTTTCGCAACCTCCAGGGCGGCCTATTCGGCCTTATCCTGGCCTTGCCCGATAAGAAGGGAATATGGACGCAGTGTTCGTTTACGCTTGATAAGGGGAGCCTGCCGGACTGATTGAGGGAAGGGGGATTCATATGGACTACGATGCTTTTCTGGCTCTGGTGAAGAAGAGGCGGAGCATCCGCCGTTTCAAGCCTGACCCTGTTCCTGACGAGTATATAGACAAGATTGTTGAGGCGGCCCGCTGGGCTCCGTCCAGCGCCAACTCTCAGCCTTGGGAGTTCATCATCATCAAGGAGAAGGAGACCAGGGATAAGATCGTCGACCTGATAGACGCGACGAAGGAAGAGACCTACCGCATGGAGCAGACCAGGGAGGAACGCCTGAGACATCCTGGGGGGCGTAGCGCCGCTCCTGAGGAGGCGCTCCGCCAGGCGCCGGTGCTCATCGTTGTCCTCGGCGACCCGAGGATGAAGGAGGCCTCCATCCTGACCGCCGTTCACAACCACGGCGACGCCAACTTGAATACCAGCCTGGCCAACGCCTTTATCTACATGCACCTGGCGGCGGCCAGCCTTGGCCTCGGCTCACGCTATGTCAGCTCTACCTCCAGCCCCTTCGTTCAGGCCCTGATGAAAGACCTCCTGGGCATACCGAAACAGCTGGAGATTTACGATACTATAGCGCTGGGCTTTCGTGCCGGTGAGCCCAGACCGCGCCTGGTGCGGGAGAAATCGGAACTGGTCCACCGCGGCCGGTACGACAGGTCGAAGTTCAGGACGGATAAGGAGGCGGAGGACTTCATCGCCAGCATCCACCGCGACCGGATTACGCCGGGAGGTCCGGCATAGCCTTGGCGTCAGTTTTACCTCTTGCCCTCGACAGAGAATCGCTTTACACGCTGCACGATCAGCGCGCCGGCCCTGTCAACATCTTCCGCTGTGATCCAGCGTCCGAGCGTCAGGCGCAGAGTCCCCAGGGCCAACTCACGGCTGAGCCCCATTGCCAGGAGCACGCTCGAGGGTTCCACAGAGCCGGCGTGGCAGGCAGCCCCTGTCGAGGCAGCGATTTCGGGGACCTGGCGGAGCAGCTCTTCTCCGGAGATGCCGCGGATGCTGATGTTCAGCGTATTCGGCAGGCATCTTTCCGGGTGGCCGTTCGGGTGGACCCTCGCCTGCCCCAGACCGTTGACAATGATGTGGTGAAGCCTGTCCCTCAGCTCCCTGACCCTGACTCCGTATTCAGCAAGCTCCTCGCGGGCAAGCTCACATGCCAGGCCCAGCCCTACCACGTAAGGCACGTTTTCGGTGCCTGCCCGCCTGCCTCTTTCCTGGCTGGCGCCATGAATTAGGGAATCTATCGGGGTGCCGCTTCTTATGAAAAGGGCTCCGATGCCCTTGGGGGCATACATCTTGTGCCCGGCCAGAGTCAGCAGGTCTACGCTCAGCCGGTCGGTATCTACCGGGATCTTGCCACAGGACTGGGCGGCATCGGTGTGAAAAACGATTCCCCGCTCTCTCGCCATCCGGCCGACTTCTTCTATCGGCTCAATCGTGCCTACCTCGTTGTTAGCATGCATCACGGTGATTAGTATGGTATTCGTGGTAATGGCCTGGAGGACGTTCTCTGGTTGCAGCAGGCCGTGTTCATCCACCGGAAGATAGGTAATCCTGAAACCCAGTCGCTCTTCGAGGTAGCGGCAGGTATTCATGACGGCAGGATGTTCGATGCGCGAGGTAATAAGGTGCTTCCCTTTGTGAGCATTGGCCAGGGCAACGCCGACTATGGCTTGATTATCGCTCTCGCTGCCGCCGCTGGTGAAGACGATCTCTTCAGGAGTGGCGCCGATGAGCGAGGCGACCTGGCTTCTGGCACGCTCGACGGCTTCCCTGGCACGCTGGCCGAGAGAATAGCCGGTGGAAGGGTTGCCGTAGTGCTCTCCCAGGTAGGGGAGCATAGCATCCCTGACCCGTGGGTCTATCGGAGTAGTAGCATTGTAGTCAAGGAACAGCGGTTCCCGTTGCTGCATAACCGTCCGATTCTGGGCGCGCGCCCCTCACTCAAGCTCTTTCATGCCGATGAAAGGGCCGTGCCAGGTGTGGTACCAGACCGCCCCGGTGTAGCCGTTGACACTGAGCATCCCCTCAACCTGGCCGTTCTTCAAAGTATGCAGAGTGTAATAGCCGTAGAAGGTATCAGCTTCAGCTAAGGTTAAGCCGGCCATGTTAGTGTTCAGGTATTGCTGAGCTGCTTTTGCTGCCTGCTCAGCGCTGACGGGCATTTTGGTACTGGGTTCGCCATATTGCCTGCCCATCATCCCCGCCATCATCCCGTACCTGGTGTTCCACATCATGTTCGGGCCCATCTCCGGAGAGACCTGACCGTTATACTTGTCAATTAGCAGCTCCATGGCGTGGATGCCGGTATCTTTCTCCTCTATCTCGGCGTAAAAATTCCCGGCGAACTCCATTATCTCGGTTGGAGTCAGTTTCCCGCCGTACTGGTTCAGGTACGCTCGTACCGCGTCACCAGCCTGGTCAATGGTAAGCGGTCTGGCCGACTGGCTGTTCGGATAGTACGGGTTGTACTGGCCCTGCCCGCCCATCATGCCGCCGCCCATCATTCCTCCCCCCGTGCCTCCGGGCCCATATTGGTAAGGCTGCTGGTAAGGCACGGTGTTTCCCGGGTAGCCCTGAGACCCCATCATCCCGCCGCCCTGACCGCCGCCCATCATGCCACCTCCCGCACCTCCGGGCCCATACTGGTAGGGTGACTGCTGGTAAGGTGACTGGCCGGTGCCCGGCACGCAGGCCGCCAGGGATAGCAGGGCCGCGAGGCCCAAAGCGGGGAGAACGAAATACAGCTTTCTCATCGTACAGCTCCTTCTGCTTGATGGTCCGGTCTCACATCAGTTCCTTCTTCTTCTCTTCGAATTCTTCTTTGTTGATCTCCCCCCGCGCATAGCGCTTCCTCAGTATCTCGAGAGCTGACTCGGCAGGGGTGTGAGCTTGTCCGGATTCAGACGCGTGGTTCATTTCATGGTTCATGCCGCAGCACATCATAATAAGCCTGCCTTCCTGGATGCTTCATATTAGATTCCTTTTTCTCTCTTCGAATTCTTCTCTGTTTATCTCGCCGCAGGCATACCTTCTCTTGAGCAGCTCCATGGCGGGCTCGACTTGGTCCGAATGGCGCGGGCTGACTGACCACGCGTCCCCACGCGCCAGAGCGATGATGGCCCAGATGATGAGAACTGGTATCAAGAACATGAATATGAACATAGTTACACCAGGTCCTTCTTCTTCTCTTCGAATTCTTGCTTGTTGATCTCGCCGCGGGCGTAGCGCTTCTTCAGTACATCGAGGGCCGAGTCCGGCGGAGGGGCGGTGGAGTCCGGCCTGCCACCCCAGGCGGTGCCGCGGATGAGAGCGACGATGCCCCACACCACCAGCACCCAGAAGAGGACCATCACGATGGGGCCGAACCATCCCAGTCCGAAGCCTCCCATCATCCCCGGCCCCATCATACCCCCGCCTCCCCATCCCGAGGCGCCGCCCCAGATCAGGGACGGCACAATCATGAGCAAGAGGAGCACCCCGGCAATAATCAGCACTACCTTTGTCGTCTGGTTCATGGTTCTCCTTACCCCCTTTATACCGGGCTGTCGGAGGGTCTTTGCCTCTCCTCAGTCCTTTTACCTTTATTCTAACCTGAAACTGTGAAGAACGTATGAAGGTATTATGGATATCCTGTGTTCTTCCGTAACGCCTGAGGCATGACGGATGAGGTCACACTAAGGCTTCGAGTTGCTCCAGCTCAATTCTTTTCCGCTCCTCGTGATGGCGTGGCGAGGGAGGCTCCAGGTATACCTTGGCGGCCGGGTAGGCATAGAAGTTCCCGGACCCGTAGGCCGCCAACCCGTCGCCGGTCTCCACGTAGCAGAAACCCGTGCCGTCAAACCTGCTAGACCTGTCTTCTCCCTTAATGTGGGATGCTATATTCTTCGCTACAGTGCGGCTCTGCTCATCAGCAAATACCCATGCCTTGGGCAGGAAGAGACCCGTCGGGTTGGGCTGCCGGATGGATGTCACATCTCCAAGAGCGAAGACGCCAGGGTAACGCGTCTCAAGGGTATCGGGCTCGACAGGGATCCAGCCCGTGTCATCTGTTAGGCCAGCTTCCCGCACCACCCTGGGCGCCACATGGGGCGGTATGCCTACTAGCAGGTCGAAGGAGGCCTCGCCTCCCTCGAAAACAATCTTGCGGGCTCCGCTATTCACCCGCTGGAGCTTGTGCTGAGGGTGGTACTTGATGTCCCGCTCCTTGAGCATGCCAATGACAGCGTTTCCCATCTCCGGGCCGGCGGCTGGCATTGGCCTCGGCTCCGGGGTGTAAATGGCTATCTCCACTGCCTCTCGATTTCCCTTGCTCCGGAAGGCCGAGTCCATTAGTAAAGCAGCCTCATAAGGCGCCGCCGGACAGGAAAAGGGGGTGCGACAGATCAGCACGGCAGCCCGCCCCTTAGCAAACTCTTGCACGGCCCTGTGAATCATGATGGCCCCGTTTGGATCGTACAGGTTGAGCGCCGACTCGGCAAAGCCGGGTATGGCTTTCTCATCCTGTTCGGCGCCTAAAGCGATAACCAGATAGTCACCCACCAGCGGCCCTGAGGAAGTGTGCACCTTTCGCGCCGTCGGGTCTATGGACAGGACCTCGCCCTGTACCCATTCAATGCCTTTGCGCGCTAACTCAGAAAGTCTCCGCTCTCCCTCCTGCCGGTCCTTCATCTCCCCAATCATAAGCCGCATATTGAAAGGGCGCATATAGAAGGTGCTTTGCCTCTCAACCACTACTACGCGGTGCTCGGGCGGCAGCACTCTGCGCAACTGGTTCGCTACCGCCAGCCCGCCGAAGCCGCCACCCAATATCACGATAGTTTTGCCTGACATGTTTCTCTCCTTACAACGATGTTTTCATAAACCAAATGCGCCAGACGTTGGGGACGCCTTTGGGATGCTCTTCCTTATCAGCCTTCTGCCCCGACATGGCTATCACCTGCAGCAAGCCGCTTCTCCAGGAGGGCGATTCGCTCTTTCAGATTGGCCTCGTCCCGTTCAAACTGGCGGCGGACACTCTTGAGCACATTCATCCCGATGTGCACCCCTGTTTGCCCGAAGAAACCATGCCTCAGTTCGTAAAGATCTTCCAGGTTGGCCAGGGCCTCGCCCAGATCCGCCTGAAGCTGTTCCCGGTTCATGTCCGGAAGCTCGATTCTAGTCTGCAGCCTCTTCCTCGTTCTAGTTAATCCTTCCTTTTCATTAGCCGGGGAAGAAACATGGGCACCATCTGGCAGTAGCGCTGGTATTCAGCGCCAAACTCTCTCGCCAGTGCTGCTTCCTCCCGGCGGCATAGCCAAAAGTAGGTAACCAACAGCACAGGTGCCAGGAATATGGTAATAACCGTTGGCCATTGGATGAGCCAGGAAACGATGAAAATCCAGATGCCCACGTATTGCGGATGTCTGAGGTAGCGGTAGATGCCCCAGGTCACCAGCCGCCCTCGGGTGCTGTAGATTTCCTTCCATCCTAAGAAAATCAAGGTAAGGGCGAGCATCAACATGAGCAAGCTCAGGGCCATGGCCCCAACAATGGCCGTAGCGACATCCACACCCGTGAGGGCAGCTATCCCCCTGGCCAGCAGGTGGTCGCCGCTTTTCAAAGTGAGCACGCCGCCGAAGGCGCCTGATAACACATATACCGTAAGGGGGATGCCGAACATCTCGGTGAAGAGAGCAACAATAAAGGCCTGCAAAGCTCCTGCCGAACGCCAGTCCCGCCGACCGAGCGGCAGTATGTAGCCCAGGGTGAAGAAGGTGAAAATCAGAACCATGGCCGCGACAGTGACCCCCTGTCCCCAAGTACCCCAGGGCACTCCATTGGCATCTGCCCCCGAGAACATTTCGTTGGGGCCCATTACCAGCATGGCGATAAAGGCCAGGACACTGAGCCCAAGCGTGACGAGTAGCAGTAACATCAGGGCTAACATGACCCTGTAGGTAATTTTCTGTCGGGTTACCAGTTCCGTATCCACCTCAGCAATCTTTGTCCTGAAACGGTTCACACCAACTCCTTCCTCTTTTCCTCGAATTCCTCCTTGCTGATCTCGCCCCGGGCGTAGCGTTTCTTGAGTATCTCGAGGGCCGGGTCCGGCTTGCTGGAGCCGGAGTCACAGGTGCCTGTCCAGTTGGCCCCGCGGACGAGGGCAACGATGCCCAAAACTATCAGGACCCAGAAGACTACCATTAGAATTCCGAACCAGCCTTTCTATCTGTATTAAGACCGAGAATCATGGAGAGTAAGCCGTAGGTTCTGCCCCGGGTTCAATTCATCAGGATCGCCTTCATAGGGCAGGCCTCAACGCATTTGCCGCAGCCGTTGCACATGCCCCCGCTGAGGAAGGGCGTTTCACGAGGACCTTCCTGGAAGATGGCCTTCACCGGGCAGTGCTTCCGGGCCAGGCAGATGCCTCGGTCGCATCGTTCCGGCTGACAGCGTTCTACGTTAAGGAAAGCCGTGAGCACGGCCTTGGTCTCCTTGTTCCTTCTTGAAGCCCTGGGCTAGCCCAGAGTGATTACCCTGTCTGATTCCGTAATCATTTCCACTAACTCCGACATGGTGGAGATGGGGCACACTTTCGCCTCCTGATGTCTCAGGCTAAGGCAGGTGCCGCAAGCTCCAAGGGTCCCGCCGCTCTGAGAGAACTTGCTCAAGACGCCTCGAATGTCAAAGTCCTCGTCTTTGATGTTCTCCATCTCCACGCCGCTCCCAAGAAGGAACATGCTGACCTCGTTTCCTTTGCTGAGCGCCTCATTGCCCAGGCGCAGGGCATTCCATGCTGTCTCCGGGGCGTTCGTGTTGAGCACAATTCCCAGCTTCATTGTCCCTTTGCCTCCAGCGTGTCTGTATGGATTTTGTTCAGGGTCGCCATCAGCGCACCTTGCGGGCCGCTCTGCCCGGAACTAGGGCAGCGTCCTTACGTAGTTGCTGGAAGAGTATCTCTCGCAGCAAATCGAAGGCTTGCAGGAGCTTAGGGTTGGCTATGCGGTAGTAGACCATGTTTCCTTCCTTTCGGGAGAGCAGGACATGCCGTTCCCTCATCATCGCCAGGTGCTGGGAAAGGTTGGCCGGGGATATTGCCAGCTTCTGGCACAGCTCCCCGACACTCATTTCCCTATCGCGAAGCACATCTATCAGCTCCAGCCGCTTGGGGTGGGAGAAGGTCTTGCACATCTCTGCGTGGTAGGAGTAGATAATGTCGTCTACGGCACACCTCTTGGTTAGGTAGAATAGATACTTTAGAATATTCTAAAGTTATTACAGTCTATGATAGCACTCGTTCCACTTTGTGTCAAGTTTTCAGGGGGCGACAGTTTTCCAGGGGCAAAAGCGCCCTGAGGGCGGCCGAGCCGAGCCTCCGGGCGGTCCTCATTTTCCCCAGGTAGAGCCAGGTCATCACCAGGGCGCTG
>JAENJB010000001.1 GCA_016844565.1 Dehalococcoidia bacterium | reverse complement strand
CTTACCCCTCACTCCAACTCGTTCTCCCCTGAAGGGGGAGAGAATGTGTTTTCGTGAAAATCCACCATTCTGGTTTGCAGCCAGCATCATGAAGGATGAAGGTAGCCCCGCCGCAGTTGTCGTCATTGCGAGGGCGAAGCCCGAAGCAATCTCATACGGTACTAGTGGCTCAGAGATTGCTTCGCCCTACCGACAGGTCAGGATGGGCTCGCCATGACAGGACGTGCCAGAAGTGGCTATTTTCGGGGTAATGACAGAGCACTAGGCCTTGTACACCCTGCACAACAGGCTCCGCATCGGGGTGGAGCCCAGCCCCGGGTCGTGGTGTTCGCTGTCCGTCAGCAGGTTGATGTTGGCCTCCCACGCCCCGTGCTCCGCTCCCGGACTCTCCGGGAACCACCAGCCATGCTCCGCCAGTACCACACGCGGGTCCATCCCGGTCGTGAGCAGCGCCCTCTGCCGGCACCGGCCGCGCGGCGATTCAATCCAGACCCAGTCGTTGTTCTCTATGCCAAACTTCGCGGCGGTCTCCGTGTTTATCCTCACCCTGGGCTCGCTGTGAATCTCCCGGGTCCAAGGCAACTGACGGTACTGCGTATGGAAAAAGACTGGACTTCTGATGCCTGTGGTCAGCACCAGGGGATAGCTCTCCAGCAGCTCGGGGGTGCTCACCGGACTCTCCGGAGGCTCCTTGTGGACGGGCAGGGGGTCGAGCTTCAACTTCTCCAGCTCTCTGGAGTAGAACTCCACCTTTCCCGAGGGCGTATTGAACCCGGGCTTGTTATCCGGCCGCAACAGGCCGCGCTCGTACTTCTTCCACTCCTGCGGTCTGGACACCCATCCCATTTCCTTGAGCTGCGCGAAGTTAAGCCCTATTGGCTTAAGCGACACATCCAGGTACTCGTCAACACACTCCGCTCCGTAGCTCAGGCCCACCCTCTTGAGCACCTCGATGAAGACCTCCACGTCGTGTCTCGCCTCCCATAGCGGCTCTATCACCTTCGGAGCGGCGCACAGGGTGGGAGGCACGTAGCTGTCGGGGCCGCTGGGCACGTGCAGGTTGTCCCTTTCAAAGGGGGTAGAAGCCGGCAGCACGATGTCGGCCAGCTCGGCCGTCGGCGTCATGAAAACATCCATCACCGAGATGAAGTCCAACTTCATCATCGCCTCGTAGATGAGTCCCCTGGGGTTCTCGCCGGTGACGATAGGATTGCTGGCATGCACCATCAAAGCCTTGATGGGATAAGGCTCGCCGGTCAACATGGCCCTGAACCCCGCATGCCGTGCCACCGGGCGTACCCGGTTGATCAGGGGGAAATTGCCCACCGCCTTGCTCCAGTCCTCGGGTTTCATGGCCACGCCGAGGCGTTGCTGGGGGCTCAGCGGCTCCTCCCAGAATATGTTGCCGCCTGGTGTGTCGATGTTGCCGGTGACCGCCGGCAGGAAATAGATGCTCCGCCCCGTATTAGTGGAGTTGGTCCCGAACTCCCAGGCCACCCGGGAATGTATCGATGCCGGCCGGCTGGAGGCGTAAAGGCGGGCCGCCTGCCTGATGCTGGCGGCGGGGACCCAGGTGACCTGCTCCGCCCACTCCGGGGTGAACCTTTCCACATGCTCCGCTAGCCTGTCGAAGCCGAAGGTCCACTTATCGACAAACTCCCGGTCGTACAGGCGCCCTTTGATGATTTCATTCAGCCAGGCTAGCGCCATGGCGCAATCGGTGCCCGGCCTTATCTGGAGCCAGATATCGCTCTTGGCGGCCAGGGGGGAGAGGTAGGGGTCGACGGAGATGACCTTCGCCCCTTTCTTGAGTCCGCGGATGAAGTTTAACGCCTTCCGACCGGTGCCCTGGTGGGCAGGCAGCTTGAACGTCCAGTTGACGATGCAACTGGAGTTCTCCATATCGGCTGAATGGTTGTTCCCGTAGGTGATATGGTTGGTCGCCACCGTGGGGTACATGCAGTTGTGGGCGGTGCCGAGGCTGTTCGGAGTGCCCCAGATGTTCGAAAAACGTCTCAACTGAGAGCTGACAGGCCTACCCGTCCCGCCGCAGACCGCCAGGCCCAGCGGCCCGTACTTCTCCCTGACCTCACTCAGCTTCCCCGCTATCGTGGCCAGGGCCTCCTCCCAGGATATCCGCTCCCATTTCCCTTCCCCTCTCTGCCCCACCCGCTTCATCGGGTGCTTCAGGCGGTCTGGGTGATAAACGTACTGAGTGGCGGATAGCCCCTGGGGGCATAAGGCTCCCCTGCTGGCGGGGCAATCGGGGTCTCCTTCAACCTTGACCAGCTTCCCGCCGGTCACATGGGCCAGCACGCCGCAGCCGCCATGACACATCCCGCAGTTGGTCCTGATGACCTCTGGTCGCATCGCTCCCGTCCTTCCCTGCACATCGAGATATATCGTGGCATACGGAGGAGGAAAATGGGGTGGGCGAAGGGATTCGAACCCTCGATCTCCAGGGCCACAACCTGGCGCCTTAAGCCTCTGGGCTACGCCCACCATGAGGCAGCAGAAAAACCGGGCCCATTATAGCCCAGCGGGGGAAAGCCCTTCAAACAAAGGGCATTGGCTGTTTAGCAACTTCTTCACAGGCCGTTCGTGGTGAGCCTGTCGAACCATGAACGGCCCTTCGACAAGCTCAGGGCGAACGGTGTTGACAAACAGTCTAAGGCACGGGGTCCGCTATTTCTCCACCAGGTCCACGATGGTTACCCCCACACCACCCTCCCCATCAAGACCGGCGCGGTATGAGCTGACCAGCGGATGATGGGAGAGTCTCTCGCGAACAACGCTCCTGAGGGTGCCCGTTCCCTTGCCATGGATGACGCACACGCATCTCAACCCGCCTATGAAGGCCTCATCGAGAAACTGCTCCATCCTGGGAAGAGCTTCCTCAACGGAAAGACGGCGCAACATCACCTCAGGATAGGACTGAAACACTTCGGAAAGTGAGTCCCTTCCGTAGCAGTGGCGGAGAGAAGATGAAGAGGGGCTGACGGGCAACCCCTCGCGTGTCCTTCAGATGAAACTGCTTGTCTACCTGCTAGGTTTGTTCTTGCTGTAGCAGTCGCTGCAGTATACCGGCCTGCCATCGCGAGGCTCGAACGGGACTTCGGTCTCTTTGCCACATCCGCCGCATACGGCCGGGAACATCTGGCGTTGGGACCTGAAACCCGAGCCGGAGCTGGTGCCGCCACCCCTATCCGCCCTCCGCGACTGCCGGCACGTGGGGCATCGCTTGGGCTCGTTAGTGTAACCCTTGGAGGCAAAGAATTCCTGTTCCCCTGAGGTGAAGCTGAAGCTGGCCCCGCAATCGGCGCACTGGAGCGACTTGTCCTGAAAAGCCACTGGATGACCTCCTCTTCTTTGGTAGGTTAAAATAGTTGGTTCGTGTTACGGTCATCCAGCCTTGTGCAGGATCAAGCAGATGTTACCAAGCATGTGATAACCTAAACCGAAACCACCATCACGTATTCTACATCTAAGATTCCACTTTGACAAGAGGGTGTACTGAGGTTTCTTAGCCAGAAGAATCTGTCACTGCGAGCATGCCGTAGACGGGCGGGGCCATCTCATCAGGCATGTTAGGAGATTGCTTCGCTCGCAATGACAAGGAGTAGGCTGCCTGGCCTCATGCTTCAGCCACCATGCCCCGGCGCTGGGCCAGCTTGCGGGACAGGATGGTCAGGCCTGAGAGCACAAGTACCATCAGTACGGAAAGGGCGCCGGTCAACGGTATGCTGCCATCCCTCCACAGGGTGAAAAGAAGCACCGGCAAAATCAGGGACTGGGCGGTGTACAGGACCGCCGCCATGGACAACACCTTCATGCTGAGGATGAGCAGGTACAGCGCTCCGGCGATCAAAGAAGGAAGCATGAGGGGTATGATTATGCGGCGCATGATAGTGAAAAGACCGGCCCCGCTGGTGCTGGCGGCTTCCTCCAGCTCGGCCTTTATTTGTGCCAGGCCGGCATGGGTGAAGCGCGTCCCCATGGGCAGGAATCTGACCAGGTAAACCAGCACCAGAATCCATATCGTCCCGTAGATGGGGTTGGGGAACATCAGGAAAAAGATCATATAGCTGAACCCGATGGCTATGCCCGGCAAGGCGTATGGTATGAATACCAGGGCGTCCAGGAGCCTGGCGCCCTTCACTTTCAACCGGACCACCATCCAGGAGATGAGGGTCGCCAGCAGCATGCCGCCGCCGGCGACGATTACGCCCAGGATGGCCGTATTCTTCAGCGTCAAGAGGAACTCCGGCCGGCTCAGAAGAAAGCGGTAGTTCTTCCAGGTGAACAGGCTCAGGGCCTCTGCTGAGGGTAGCTGATAGTACGGCAAGAAGGAGGCCCAGAGGAGGACGAAGAACGGCAGTATCACGGCCACCAAGAGGAAGAAGAGTATGAACGCCCCCGCCGCCCGCCGCCACCGCCCGAGGTCCATCAGCCGGGGACGGTATCCCTTGCCGGTGATGGTGGCATAGCGCTCCGCCCCACTCATGGCCCGCTGGTACAGGACCAAGCCTATTACGCTGAGGGCGATGAGGGCCAGGCTGGAGACGAAGGCCTCTCCGTAGGCCGGGGGAAACATCTCCCGCATACTCATATAGATATTGGTACTGAAGACCATGAGCCCCTGCCCGGCTCCCATCATCAGGGGCACCTCGAAGGCCTCCAGCCCGCGGATAAACTGCAGGAGGGCTATGCCCGCGAGGGCGGGGGTCATCAGCCTGAAGGTGATCCGGTAGAGGGTGACAGGCTTGCTGGCCCCGGCGGTGAAGGCCGCTTCCTCAAGGGAGGGGTCCATGGCCCGGAGGGCGGCGCCGAGGAGTAGGAAGGTGAGTGGCGCCATGGACAGTCCCTCTACCCAGAACATGGCCGGCACGGAATAGGCGTTGAACAGCGGCTGGGTGAATCCGAAGAGGAACCACACCTTGTTGAACCATCCGATAGTAGGGCTGAGGAGCAGGATCCAGGCGATGGCCTTGAGCATGCTGGGCATGACCAGGGGGATGTACATCAATCCGTAAATGAAATTTCTGAAGGGGGTGTTGGTCCGCTCTACCAGAAAGGCAATAACGCCTCCGAAGACGAAGGCCACCGCCATAGCCCCGAAGGCGAAGATGAGACTATTACCGATCATCGCCGGCGTTCTGGGGTCGGCAAAGGCCACACGGAAGTTCTTGAGCGTGAAATTGTTGAGGCTGAGGTCAAGGAGGTTGCCGACTTGGACGTCTTTGAAACTGTCCCACAGGAGGAAGAAAACGGGTATCACCGCCAGGATGACGACGAAGGCGGTGACAAGAATAAAGGTTACCTTCTTGGCGTCAAGAAAGGTAACCTTCGCTTCTGCTTTCAGGGCACGCCCTCCAGACTATAGATACTGTTTGTTAACCCTCTTGTCATTGCGAGGAATCCCGATGAAATCGGGACGACGCGGCAATCCCAAGCAGACGTTATGAGATTGCTTCGCGGAGTTCATCCTGAGCCTTCGGCGAAGGGCTCGCAATGACGGAACAGCAACAGGACGGACGTAGAAGGAAGTCTATCAGCGCAACAGTTCCTTGGTCCAGAACTCCAGCGCCCTGTTCATGTTTGGGATGGTCATCACGTCTTGCGGCAGGACCATCACCTCGAACCCCCATTTCGTCATCTCCTGGTTCATCTTCGCCCGCTTGCCCAGCTCCGGGTGCGGGACCCAGGCGGCGTTCTTGTCCGCGTAGGTAATCAGCCCTTCGGAGGTGAAGAAGTCGGCCAGGAGCTTGGCGGCATTTGGATGAGGCGCGTTCTTCATCACGACGATAGAATCGTTGGTGCCGGAGGTGGTCTTGGGACCGGCCATGCCCAGGGGCGCCCCCATCCAGATGTAGCGGACCGTGGACTTGAAGGAGGACCACATGAAGAGGGGCATCTCCCCGGCGGAGACCAGCTCCAGTGGAGCGGTGAAGCCGCGTACGGTCCTCGGCCTGGCGGTATCCACCACGTCCTTCCAGAACTTGACCGATTGTTCCCAGTCCAGCTTTCCTCCGCCCATGAAGTATCCGGTGATCAGGGGGGTCACATGCCCCGAGGTGGAGATGAGCGACCTCCCACGCCACTTGGCATCCTTCATCGCGGCATAGGTCGTCGGGGCCTCGGCCGCGCTGAGCAGCTTGGTGTTATACACGGGGCCCATAGGCGCGACGCTGATGATTCTCCAGAAATTGTGAGCGGGTTGGCCGACCCACCCCTTTGTCTCGGGCCACTCGTAGTCGAGGAGGATGCCGTTGTCGAGCCAGGGTGGTAGGTTGACGTCGGGGTAGATGGCCACATCAATGTTGTGCTTGCCCACCTTGGCCTCCTCAACCACCCGGTCGATGTCCGCCGGCGAACCTTCCCATGTAGTCAGCTTGAGGAAAGGATATTTCGCCTGAAAGGCCTTCTTGAAAGAGTCTTCAGAGTCAAGCCAGCTATGGGTCCAGAAGACGACCTGTCCTTCTTTCTTGGCCCCTTCAATCAACTGCTGTTCACGGGTGAGCTGTGGGGCTGAGGGAGTGGGGGGCGTTGCTGACGGCTGTTGCGGCGCTGGCCCTGACTTTGGTGGGGCAGCGCAGGCGGTGACCACCAGCCCGAATACCACCAGAGCAACGACTACATAATACCTGAAAATCTTCATTCGTCTCCTCCTGCTTTTTGCACACTGAAACAACCTAACATATACAACGGGGAGGCGAGCAAAAAGTTAGGCGTGCGGATACAAAAAATAACAACGCGGGACTGGGGCGCCTTTACCTTAAAGGGACCCCAGTCCACTCGATAATAGTGCTATACCCGGTCTCCCTGGTCTGGGAGAAGCCTTAGCTTTTGCCTATTCTGAACAGCTTGGTGCCGCAAACCGGACACAAGCCCTGGGTGGCCGGCTTGCCATTCTTCATGGTTATGGCCTTGGCGTTCCTCATTTCCCTCTTGGTGCGGCATTTCATACAATATGCTTGCATGGTTCCCCTCCTATTTGAATATATATGTATAGAGGATAAAATATTAGATGTCGAATGTCAATAGCTTCAGCGGGCTTTTTTTGTCCGATATGCCGCCGAATGGTATAATTCCTGCATAGTCTCGGTACACTCAGTCTCACCCTGTCTCTCATTTTTATAGCTATGCCCTTAAACGCCATCATTGTTCACGGAGCCAGGGAGCACAACCTCAAGAACATCGAGGTAGTTATCCCCAGGGACAAGCTGGTGGTCATCACCGGCGTCTCCGGCTCGGGGAAGAGCTCTCTCGCCTTCGACACTATCTACGCCGAGGGCCAGCGCCGCTATGTGGAGTCGCTCTCGGCCTACGCGCGCCAGTTCCTCGGCCAGATGGAGAAGCCCGATGTGGACTACATCGAGGGGCTGAGCCCGGCCATCTCCATCGACCAGAAGGGCGCCAGCCGCAACCCCCGCTCCACGGTGGGGACCATCACCGAAATCTACGATCATCTGAGGCTGCTCTTCGCCCGCATCGGCCATCCCCACTGCCCCCGTTGCGGGCGTGAGATCGCCCGCCAGACGGTGCAGCAGATCGTCGACGCCATCCTGGCGCTGCCCCCGGGCACGCGCCTCATGGTGCTGGCGCCCATCATCGGCGACCGTAAGGGGGAGCACCAGGCGGTTTTCGAGGACTTGCGCAAGGCGGGCTTCGTCCGAGTCAGGGTGGACGGCCGCCTCTTTGATCTCTCCGAGGAGTTCGCCCTGGACAAGAACAAGAAACACACCATCGAGGCGGTGGTGGACCGTCTGTCGCTCGAATCGGATGGAAAACCGGGCCGCATCGCCGACTCCGTGGAGACGGCGCTGAAGCTGGGCTCGGGCGTGGTGCTCGTCTCAGTAGTGGATGGGGAGGAGCTTCTCTTCTCGGAGCACTTCGCCTGCGTGCATTGCGGCATCAGCCTGGGGGAGATCGAGCCCCGCAACTTCAGCTTCAATAACCCTCACGGCGCCTGCCCTACCTGCACCGGGCTGGGAAGGCGACTGGAGATCGACCCCGAGTTGGTCATCCCCAACAAAGACCTCAGCCTGGCCGAAGGGGCCATTCAGCCCTGGGTGCGCACCGGTTCGTCCAGCACCTGGTACAACAGCCTCCTGGAGTCGATGGCCCAGCGGCACGGCGTCCCCATGGATACGCGGGCGAGCAACCTCAGCCAGGCCCAGTTGGACGTGATTCTCTACGGCCACGGGAAGGAAAGCCTGAAGGCCAGGTATGAGAACCGTTACGGGCAGGTGCGGGAGCATTACACCACCTTCGAAGGGGTCATACCATATCTGGAGCGCCGCTACCGCGAGACGGAATCGGACCATTCCCGCTCCGAGATCGAGCGGTACATGACCTCCCACCCCTGCCCGACCTGTAAGGGTAAACGGCTCAAGCCGGAGTCTCTGGCGGTGACCGTTGAAGACAGGGATATCATTGACGTCACCAACCTCTCCATCGTAGAGGTCCTCCGCTGGATAGACCATCTCGGCGGGCAGGGCCCCGATGGCCATCCCGTCCTCACGCCGCGGGAGATGATGATTGCCAGTCAGATACTTAAGGAGATCCGGGGCCGCCTGGGCTTCCTCCACAACGTAGGGCTGGACTACCTCTCCCTGGACCGCGCTTCCGCCACCCTGAGCGGCGGCGAGGCGCAGCGCATCCGCCTGGCTACCCAGATTGGCAGCGGCCTGATGGGCGTGCTCTATATCTGCGACGAGCCCACCGTAGGGCTGCATCCGGCCGACGACTACCGGCTCATCATCACCCTGAAGGACCTGCGCGACCTGGGCAACACCGTTATCATCGTGGAGCACGACGAGGCGATGATGCGCGCCGCCGACCACATTATAGATATGGGGCCCGGGGCCGGAGAGCACGGCGGCAAGGTGGTGGCCACCGGAACGCTGGCTGATATAATGGCCAACCCCGACTCGCTCACCGGCCAGTATCTCAGCGGCAAGAAGAAGATACCCTTGCCCTCGAAGCGCCGCAAAGGCTCGGGGAAGGAACTGGCCGTTCTCGGAGCCAGAGAGAACAACCTGAAGAACTTAGACGTACACATTCCGCTGGGCAAGCTGGTCTGCGTCGCCGGCGTCTCCGGCAGCGGCAAGAGCACCCTGGTGGACGACGTACTGTACAGGAAGCTGGCCCAGCTCTTCTACCACGCCAAAGAGAGGCCGGGCCGATGCGATGCCATTCGCGGCACTGAGAACATCGACAAGGTGGTCGCCATCGACCAGTCGCCCATCGGGCGCACGCCCCGCAGCAATCCGGCCACTTACACCGGCACCTTCACCCCCATCAGGGAGCTTTTTGCCACCGTGCCCGAGGCGCGCGTGAAAGGCTACTCTCCCGGGCGCTTCTCCTTCAACGTCAAGGGAGGAAGATGCGAGGCTTGCGGAGGGGAGGGATTCATCGAGATTGAGATGCAATTCCTGCCCGATGTCACCGTGCCCTGCGAGGTGTGCCGGGGCAAGCGCTACAACCGCGAGGCGCTCGAGATACGGTTCAAAGGGAAGAATATCGCTGAGGTACTGGACATGAGCGTGGAGGAGGCACTGGCCTTCTTCACCAACTTCCCGAAGATCAAGAACAGGCTGGAGACTTTGAGGGACGTCGGTCTGGGCTACATCAGACTGGGACAGCCGGCGCCCACCCTCTCCGGGGGCGAGGCGCAGCGCATCAAACTGTCCACCGAACTCTCCCGCCGCTCCACGGGCAATACCCTGTATATTCTGGACGAGCCGACCACAGGCCTCTCGTTTGAGGACGTGGCCGCCTTGCTGAGGGTATTGCAGCGGCTGGTAGATGGCGGGAATACCGTGCTGGTCATTGAGCACCATTTGGACGTCATCAAGAACGCCGACTACGTCATCGACCTCGGGCCGGGGGCAGGGGAGCAGGGCGGCTATATCGTGGCCACCGGCACTCCGGAAGAGCTGGCCAGGAATCCGGCCTCGGCCACCGGGCAGTACCTCAAGCGGGTACTGGAGCAGCATCGCAAGGCCGTGAGCACGCCGGCATCATAACGTGTCATGGCTTCGTCCCGACATGTCGGGACGAAGCCATCCGTCCCCCTCTGTCATTGCGAGGAGCCGGAGGCGACGAAGCAATCTCACACGGCTCTGGGTAGTAGGAGCCCGGAGATTGCTTCGCGGAGTTTATCCCTTCGGCCAACTCAGGGCAGGCTCTGAGCCTGTCCAAGGGCTCGCAATGACACGATATTTCTGGCCGGTATTGTAATGTCGGATTCGGGAGGAGAAACGATGATTCATCAGCGTCCCTACGCCGGGGAAGCAGACCTGCAACCGCTCGCCGATCTCCTCAACGCCTGTGAAGAGGCCGACAGGCTGGGCTTCGGCGTCTCCGTGGACGGCCTTCGCCACTCCCTCCAGGCACCCGCGCCGGAGTTCATATCCCTGTGGGAGGATGACGACGGCAAGCTGGCCGGCTTCGCCAACATCCAGGCCATACGTCCGTCGCCGGAAGGCATCGAAGGCTGGCTCGGGTTCAGCGTCCATCCCGCGGCGCGCGGCAGCGACCTCGGAGACCGCATCATTGAGTGGGCCGTGGCGCGGATGCGGGCGGCTGGGCAAGAGAAGGGCATTCGTGCCAGGCTGGTTACTCAGGCGCGTGACGACGAGTCCTATCGCAACTCCCTGTTGAAAAAAAGCGGCTTCACCGTTGCAGGCTATATGTTCATGATGGCGCGGCGGCTGGACGAGTTGCCCGAGCCGCAGCTACCGGATGGCTTCAAGCTGCGCGCCCCGGCAGGGGAAGCGGAGGCTGAGGCGTGGGTAGCGATGCACAACGAGACGTTTGCGGAGAGCCAGCGCACGGCCCGCCTGACCATCGAGGAGTACCGGCGAAGGCTGTCGGCCCCGTTCTACGAACCGGGGCTCGACCTGCTCGCTGTGGCGCCGGACGGCGCCTTCGCCGCCTTCTGCCTCTGCCGCCAGGGTATGACGGAGGAGAAGCCGCAGACAGGAGGAAAGGAGGGCTGGGTCAGCCTGCTGGGCGCGCGCCGCGAGTTTCGCAAGATGGGACTGGGGCGGGCGATGCTGCTGGCGGGACTGAACCGTCTCAAGGCCGCCGGCGTGGAGACGGCCCTGCTCGGCGTGGAGGCCGACAACCCCACTGGCGCCACCAAGCTCTACGAGTCGGTAGGCTTCCGCAAGATGCTCACCTGGGTGCAGTACCAAAGAGAAGTCTAAACTGTGAGGCGGTATAGCTATCCTCGGCATCACTCATCTACACCGATGAACTCCCGGATACCCGGGATAGCGCGCAGCATTTCTCTCACCACACGAGAGCCGGGTTTGCCCCGAAGTACCCCTTCTTTATCAGCCACTCCGACCAGGGTGTTGCGCCTCCTGTCTCCTGCATCCACTCCCCCTCAGCCTTCGTGACCGTGAAAGGTCTCTCACCAACTTCGCTCGTCCAGATGGTCCAGGAGACAAAGACGCTCTTCTGGGTTTTGACAATGCTCACGGCGGAATGCTCAAGCGGCTCGTGCAGCAGCCACGCTTTGTGTATCGGGCTGGCCACCCAGGCTTCGCCGATGAGCTTGGCCAGTTCCTTATTGGTGTAGCGTTCGTAGCCCTGCGCCATGAAGAAGACGTTTTCCCAGTAGGGACCGCCCTCCGGCGAGTGCGAAGGCTGCCCCTGGTTGGCCATGTTTTGAGTGTGCCCTTTCGAGGCCGCGTATAGGCTGTCATCCCACCGGGTACGCGGCACGCCCACGTAGTATCTCTGGTTATTGATGAGGTCAAAGACATCCTTTTCGAAGAGGCTCAGGGCCTCCGGTGTTTCCGTCGGTGGTGGCGCCTCCGGTGAACTTGGCGGTGGCGGCGCCGCCAGGGCGGCCGGTGCGGTCGGCCGCTCCTTCCCGAGCAGGTTGTCCTTGAAGGCAGCCAGCGGCTCAACTCCGGCGAAGGTCATGATCAGGAGAACCGCGACGGTCAGGGATGTGGTCAGCACAAAGCCGGGCGGCGCGTAGCGGTACCGCCGGCGTACCAGCCATATCACTCCGACCCAGGCGGCGATGCCGAGTATGAAGAGGATTGAGCCGCGCAAAGGGCCAAGCTCGTGGGTGAACAGGAGATAGCCGTACCGGACCAGGGCGCCCAGGCCGGCCAGGATAACGAGATTCAGACCCACTTTGGGCAGGATGTCGGACAGGCGGTAGCCCGCGAGCCGTTCGCCGGCGGCTTTCGGCTCCCTTGCCCCCAACGGCATGCGGCGCGCCGACGAGAGCGGCTCTTCCGCGTCACGGAGGCTTTCGCGCCTTTTCTTGGCGCACGCGAAACAGGTGCAATCGGGTGGGTGTTGACCCCGTACCCTGTCTTCACTGTCAGACGGCATCGCTGCAACTCATCGGATAAGGCCGGCAGTCCCTTTCACCTCTTACACCCGGCTACCCTCCGGGACGGGACTCGCCGCCAGAATACCGCCTATCATAGAGGAGCGTCTCAGAGAATGCAATCAGAGGCGTCGCGGCAGGCTTCTCCCGCCAAGCAGCCCTATTTCAGCTTCGAGATTCGGGTTATCTCGACCAGCGCGCCCCACTGGCGGGTGCTGGCCATGTCTGTCCGCACTTTCGCTTCAAATCGCACCCGCATGCCATCCTGCCGGAAGTCCTGGGCCAGATTGATGGGGTCATAGTTCTTACCGTCGTCGCCGGCTATCCCGTAAAATCCGCCCTCGAGCTCGATGAATTTCACCGTGCCGGTCACGGAGATGATGTCCTTACCCGGGCCGGCGAGCCCGCCGCAACTGGCTGGAGCCGCAATGGACGCTGCCACGATGAGAAGGATTGCCAAATATATCGCCTTTCTCATTCTGCCACCTCAAGGACTGCGTTCATTGTTCGAAGCTATTTGGACAGCGCTTTCAGGAACTCCTCCACGGTCATCCCTGCCCTCGCAATCAAAGTGCGCAAGGTGCCCCGCGCTACCTCCTCATGGTTGGGCACTGAAAGCGTAGCTATGTGCCCTTCCTTCACCATGATGATATGACTGCCTCGTTGCCTGACGGCCTCCCAACCCAGCTTCTTGAAAACTTTTACAACTTCCTGGGGCCTAAGTACGGGCACCTCAGGCATCAGACAGCAACTTCCACCTGGCGGACGTTCACTGTCAGTGGCATGCCTCTCTCGGCCCTCACCTCCAGACATACCTTGATTGCCTCTCGAATGTTTCTCTCAGCCTCTTCTTCTGTCCTGCCCTGACTTATGCAGCCAGGAATAGAGGGACATTCGGCGACGAACATCCCATCCTCGTCCTGAAAAATAGTAACAAGAAACTTCATCTTCTTTCTCCCTTCATCCCATTATCACATTTTCGCTCTCACCAACCAACCTTTCTTCCACGTCCTCAGGCGTAGCCCTACCCCTTCACCACCCCCAGCGGGCGCATCCTGGCGACGTTGCGGGAGATGCCCGCCTGGTGGGTAACTTCCACCACCTGGGCCACGTCCTTATAGGCCTCCGATGCCTCTTCCGCCAGCTCTCCCATGCTCGTCGCCCGCACAAGGATGCCCTTGTCCCGCAGCCGCTGGGCGATGTTCACACCCTTCAGGCTTCGCTTGGCCGCGCCGCGGCTCAGCCTCCGCCCGGCGCCGTGGCAGGTGGAGCCCCAGGTGTCCTTCAACGCCCTCTCGGTGCCCACCGCCAGAAAAGAGTAGCGCCCCATGTCCCCGGGGATGAGCACCGGCTGTCCTATCTTCTTGTAGACGTCCGGTATGTCCGGATGTCCCGGTGGGAAAGCCCTGGTGGCGCCCTTGCGGTGCACGCAGAGGGAGACCCTCTCACCGTCAATCACATGCTTCTCCATCTTGGCTATGTTGTGGGCCACGTCATAGATAACCCTCATTCCCAGGGATACCTCGCTCCTGCCCAGCACCCTGGCGAATGTCTCCCTCACCCAGTGCGCCATGCAATGGCGGTTCGTCCAGGCGTAGTTCGCCGCCGCCGCCATCGCCGCCAGATAGTCCTGCCCCTCCGGCGACTCCACGGGAGCGCATGCCAGCTGCCGGTCGGGAAGGCTGATGCCGTAGCGGCTGATAGCCCGCCCCATGACCTCAAGATAGTCGGTGCACACCTGATGTCCCAGCCCGCGCGAGCCGCTGTGCACCATGACGGTCACCTGCCCCACGTGCTGTATGCCCATGACCTTCGCCATGTCCGGCTCGAAGATTTCGACCACCTCCTGGACCTCGGCGAAGTGGTTGCCCGAACCGACCGTGCCGAGCTGGGGCTTGCCCCGCGCCTTGGCCCGCGCACTCACCTTACCGGGGTCAGCCCCCTTCATGGCGCCCTCCTCCTCGCAGACCGCCAGGTCCTCGGCCAGGCCCAACCCCTTTTCTACCGCCCAGCGGGCGCCCTTGACCAGCACCTGGTCCAGCTCCTTCTCACTGACCCTCAGCTTTCCCTCCGCGCCCACACCGGAGGGGATGGCATAGAACAGGGCGTTCACCAGTTCCTCCATCCTGGGTTTGACCTCGTCCGCCGTCAGGTTGGTACGCAGCATGCGCACGCCGCAGTTGATATCGAAGCCCACTCCGCCGGGCGACACCACGCCGTCCTTCACCCTCGTGGCCGCCACCCCGCCAATGGGGAAGCCGTAACCCCAGTGGATGTCGGGCATGGCCAGTGAACAGCACTCGATCCCGGGCAGAAAGGCTACGTTAACTACCTGCTCCATCGCCTGTTCCTCGCGGATGGTCTCCAGCATCTCCTCGCTGGCGTACACAATGCCGGGGACGCGCATCCCGGCCTTGTAGCTCCTGGGTATCTCCCATCGGTAGTCGTCTATTCTCCTCAGCTTCCCTTCCCAGCGCGGTGACATCTCTACACCTCAGATATCGAAGATTACCCTGGCTTCCACCCCGTCCCTGGCGACAACGCTAAGCTGGTGGCGGGTGACCGCCTTTATGCCGAGCTTCAGGCGGTGCCTCTGTAGATCGACCTTCTCGCCATGGACCGTGGCCTTCAGATGGGTCTCGCTGAGCTCCTCGATGACAAACTTCTTGAAGAGGAGTTGCTCCACATCGAAAAGGTAGATGAACTCGCCGAGCCAGGCGACTATCAGGCCCTCCAGGTCCTCCGCCCGGACCTCTACCTCGCGTTCGAGAGACGCCCTTATCCTGCGGGGCTCGGTGATCAGACTGAAGAAACCGTAAGCGGCGTTGGCGAAGGCCTCCTTGAGGTCAGAGCCGTAGGCCACGATGCCGATATCCGCCGTGTGCTCGATGACGGCGAACCGTTTCTTTACGCCCATCACTCAATATCAGCCTTTCGCCTGAATTATAGCACCCTTCCTGTTATTGCGAGGAGTCACGATTCCATCGGGACGACGAAGTAATCCGTGATGCTCCCTCTCCCTTGACGGGAGAGGGATAGGGAGAGGGTGTGCTGTGGAACATGAATCCCTCTCTCTCCTTCGACAAGCTCAGGACAGGTCTAACTCTCTCCCTCCAGGGGAGAGAGAAAGTGGCGGATTGCCCTGGCACTTCGTGCAATGACAGCAGGCAAAGCTCTCCGAATGACACAAGAATATTGCCAGGCGGCCTCATGGCTTCGTTGAAAAGCGCTCGAAGGCTATGCTAGACTTCCAGTTCCCGTGTTTGCCTGGTAGCAGAGCGTCGAAGAGGGCCGTTAGGCCCTCTTCGAGACAACATTCCCCCCTCTCCTTGCAAAGGAGAGGGGGGACGCAAGGGGGTGAGGTTGAAATGGATGTCATGCAAGCTATCCGCGGTAGGCGCAGCATCCGCAAGTTCAAATCTACGCCGGTGAGCCCGGAGGACCTGAACACCGTCCTCGAGGCGGCGCGTCAGGCCCCCTCGTGGGCCAACAGCCAGTGCTGGAGGTTCGTGGTGGTCACCGAGCAGGAGATGAAGAACCAGTTGGCCCGGTGTTTCCTGTCCCGCGACCCCACCAGGGAGAACCGCGGCGCGGTGGCTGTCAGGACAGCGCCCGTCACCATCGTGGCCTGCGCCCAGAAGAAGAAGTCGGGCTACTCCTCCGCGGGCACGCCGTTCACCGTCAGGGGAGAGTGGAGCATGTACGATGTGGGTGTGGCGATGCAGAACCTGGTGCTGACCGCCTTCGCCCTGGGCCTGGGCACGGTGCACATCGGCCTCTTCGACCACAAGAAGGTGGAGGAGGTCTTGGGTGTGCCCGAGGACATCGAGGTCATAGCCATGACCCCGCTGGGCTATCCGGATGAGGCGATCGAGCCTCGGCCCAGGAAAGAACTGAAGGAAATCGTCTTCCGCAACAAATACGGGCAGCAGTAGGACACCCACTATTATTACTATAAGCTTTTCACCATGTAAGGCCCCTCCTCCCCATACCCCAGCGCGCGGTAGTACTCCCGGGCGCCGACGCCGCTAAGGACAAAGAGCTTCTTCGCTCCGAGGTCTTCTCTGGCTATCCTCTCAGCCTCTTCAATCAAGGCCCGGCCCAGCCCCTTGTGCTGGGCCGACTTCCCCAAGCGCTCCCCCAGTGGCAGCTCTGCCCCGAAGACATGCACCTCCCTGACCACGGCCGCCTCACCCATGTCATTTGCCCAATCCGGCCGGAAGGGCACCCTCAGCCTGAGAAGACCGAAAAGGGTCTCCTCATCATCCTCGAAGGAGAGGAACACTTCCCTGCCTCCTGAGGCCGGGTAATCCATCCGGGTCAGCTTTGGCTCGCCGATGCGCCAGCCGTCCCTCGCCCGGTGCCCGTACTCCCGGCAGCGGGTGCACTGGCAGCGAAGGCCCTTCTCCGCCATCCGCCGGCGGAGCGTGCCCCTGAGGTTTAAGTCGGTGGAGCCGGCGACGATAAACTCGGTCGGAATGTCCCGCATCACCCGCGGTATCCGCGCATACTTCGGAACAAGCAGCTTTATCCGCACCAGCAGCTCCATCAGCTCCTCGTCCGGGTAGGGAAGGTAGCTTCCCTGCCGGTACCAGCGCTCCAGCTCGGTGCCGGCTATTACCAGCGTGGGGTAGAGCTTCAGCCCATCGGGCTTGAACCGGTCGTCCTCGAACAGCTGGCCGGACAGGTCCAGGTCGCTCTCCGGCGTAGCGCCCGGCAGGCCGGGCATCCAGTGATAATAGACCTTGAAGCCGTGGTCTTTCAGCAACCTGGTAGCGGTAACCACATCGGCCACCTTGTGCCCCCGCTTGACCCTCTCGTAGATACTATCATCGATGGTCTGCACCCCCAACTCCACCCTGGTGGTCCCCATCTCCAGCATCCGCTCTATCTCCCGCTGACCGCACCAGTCCGGGCGGGTCTCGATGCACAGGCCCACGCAGCGGTGCCCGGCCGTCTCGTTGAGTCTCTTGGCTTCCTCCAGACAGGGACTCTCCACCCCGTTGAGGCTATCGTAGCAGCCCTTGATGAACTGGTGCTGGTAGTCTTCCGGAAGAGACAGGAAGGTGCCCCCCATGACAATCAGCTCCACCTTGTCGGCCGGGTGTCCCATCGCATCCAGCATCCGGAGCCGCTTTGCCACCTGTTTGCGCGGCTCATAGTCGCAGGCCCTGGCCCTGATTACCGCCGGCGAGGTCTCGGTGTAGCTCTGAGGAGCCGTCGGATAGGTGGGACAATAGACGCACTCGCCCGGGCACCCCATGGGCTCGGTCATCACCGCCACCGGCGTCACGCCGGAGATGGTCCTTGAAACTTTCCTCACGCAGTGGTTTCCTCTACAATGATCTTTTCCAAGTTTAGCAAATTCCTGCGGGGAGGCAAAGAATGGAGGCGAATTCGCGGGTCAGCCCGGACTGTCATTGCGAAGAAGCCGCCCGAGGCGGATGACGAAGCAATCTCAGTGTGCCTTCTTAATAGGTGCCGGTGAGATTGCCATGCCCTCCCGACTTGTCGGGAGGGCATGGCAATGACAGCCAATGTGTTGGCATGACAACCTACGACGACAAAGTCTTCGACCACATAGCAGAGAGCTGGTACGGCCAGCGTCACTGGCCTCTCCTCCGGCGGGAGTTGGAGGAGATGGCCCGGCGCTGGGAGAAAGGCCGTCTGCTGAACGTGGGCTGCGCCCACGGGCCCGATTTCCTGCCCTTCAGGGAAGGCTTTGAGCTCTGGGGGGTGGACATCTCAGGCGAGATGCTCCGTCTCTCCCGGAAGTACTCGGGGAAGTTCGGATTCAGCGCCAATCTGGTGCTGGCGGATGCCCGCTCGCTCCCCTTCCATGACGGGACTTTCGATCGGGCTATCGCGGTGGCCAGCTACCATCACATCAAGGGTCAGCAAGAGAGAAGGCAATCCTTCGACGAGCTGCGCCGGGTGCTGAAGCCCGGCGGGGAGGCCTTTCTCACCGTCTGGAACCGGTGGCAGCCCCGCTTCTGGCTGAAGCCGAAGGAGCTGATGGTGCCCTGGAGGACGAAGGACGAGGTCTTCCACCGCTACTACTACCTCTATTCCGCAGCAGAGCTGCGGGAGGCGCTGAAGGCTGCCGGCTTCGAGGTGGTGAGCCTGGCCCCGGAGAAGGCCTACGCCTTACCGCTGAAGGTCTTCTCTCGAAACATCTGCGCCCTGGTGAGGAAGAGCGAAACGTGAAGCCGGAGAACTGTCATTCTGAGGAGCGAAGCGACGAAGAATCTCTGGGTGGGGTTAGTGATGCACAAATAGGCCCCACCGCTCCGAGATCCTTCGCTTCGCTCAGGATGACACCGTGTAGGGATGACCGGCAAAACCTTGGTCTAGCCGGCCGGTTTCTTTATCTCCTCGGCCATCTTCTTCCCCAGGTCCCGCGCCTGTTTGGTCAGCTCCGGGTTCGCCTTCGCCTCGCCGGGCTTGTTGGCCTTGCCGCCGACCTTATGAATCTTCTCCGGCGGGATGGGGCTCTGCCGGCCCACGTAGCGCTCCAGCACGGCCAGGGTGTCATCGATGCCGCTGCTGGAGGCCACCGCAATCAGACCGATGCTGCGGGCAGGCATCTGAATCTTCTGGCGGCGCTTGAAGCGGGTGCGGTCCATGAAGTTCTTCATGATGCCGGTGACGTTCCCCATCTGCACCGCGCTGGACAGGATGACGCCATCGGCCGAGAACAGCTTCTCGATAATCTCCGCCGCATCGTCCCGGTCATGCAGGCAGGCCGTCTGAGTTCCGCAGTCCAGGTGTCCCAGGCACCAGCCAATCTGGCGCTCCACGAGGATTACCTTCTCAGTAGCTATGCCCTGCTTTCTGGCTTCATCGAGGGCCTCGTCGACCAGGTAACTCGTATTCCCCTCGGGACGGGGGCTTCCCACAATGGCTACAATCTTCATCTCTCCTCCTTGATGTCTTCTGAACCTGCCTTGCGCGTAGACCCAATTATGCTGACACGGCGAGGGTACTGTCAAATGCTTCCGGGTCACTACCCGGAAGGATCCGCTCCCTGAGAACCCCACCGGGGCGGATTCCCTTCGGCAGGCTCAGGGCAGGCTTTCGTTCTGCTTCGCGAACTCAGAATGACAGCACACGGAGCTTTGACACACCCTGGGAGCTATGCTATATTGGCTTATGAGGCTGGTATTCCGTCTGTCTTGGAAGGCGCCGGAAACGGCCTAAAGGGAGGTGATTCAAGATGAAAGAGAAAGTAGAAAAGGCCCTCGATAAGGTACGGCCTTTCCTGGTAGCTGACGGCGGCGACGTCAAGCTGGTGGACATCACTAACGGCACCGTGAAGGTGAAGCTTACGGGCGCCTGCGGGGGATGCGCCTTCTCCGCCATGACACTGAAGAACGCCGTCGAGCGCATCATCAAAGAAGAGGTCCCGGAAGTCAAGGAAGTGGTGGCGGTCTAGTCCTCTGACTCAGACAAGAAGGAGACCGATCTCGTCTGCCCCTTCCGGACACGGCTGCTGACCACGGCGCGACTGGTTAACTGGTCTCCACTTCTTACCAACACTCCTCCGCCCAGGGTGCACTCCTTGACGCCGGCCTCGGCGCCAACCTTGACGCCCTGCCAGAGCACTGACCTCTCCACCCTCGCGTCCTCCCCCAGATAGCACTCGGCGCCGAAAACCGCCGGTCCCTTAATTACCGCATGCCGGCTGACCTGGCATTTCCTGCCCATGAGTACCGGCCCCTCCACCCTGGCCGACGGATGGATGGAGCATCCTTCGCCCAGCAGCACGGCGTGTTCATCCATGATTCCATTAATGGCGCTCTTCACCCGGCCCTGAAGCAGGTCGCAGTTCAGTCGCAGGTACTTTCCCGGCGTTCCCATATCCAGCCAGTAACCTCTTAAAGGATAGCCAAAGACAGTCTCGCCGCGCTCGATGAGGAAGGGGAAAAGCCCCGTCTCGAACATGTGATGGGTCCCGGGCGGCACATGTTCCAGCACCTCCGGCTCAAGAATGTAGATGCCGGCATTTATCCAGTGGGTGGTCACCTCCTCAGGCCTTGGCTTCTCTATAAAACGCCTCACCGCTCCCTCAACACCAGTTTCCACGCATCCATAGGGGCACGGGTTATCCACCCAGGTCATAGCTATGGTTGCCTTGGCCTTTCTTGATTCGTGAAAGGCCAGCATGTCGCGGAGGTCGAGGTCGGCAAAGAGGTCGCCGTTGAAGACAGCAAAAGCGCCGTCCAGGTGGCGCTCAGCTTTCTTGACCGCTCCGGCGGTGCCGAGGGGACTGTCCTCCACGCTGTAGGTCAGCCGTACCCCCTGGCCGGCGCCATCGCCAAAATAGCTGGAGATGGCTTCGGGAAGGTAGCCTGCCGCTAAGATGGCCTCGTCGACGCCGCCCTTGCCGAGAGAAGCGAGGGTATGCTCGAGGAAGGGTCGATTGAGCACCGGCAACATGGGCTTGGGGAGGGCGTAGGTGAGCGGCCTCAGCCGCGTGCCCTCCCCGCCGACCAGGACAACCGCCTTCACGTCCGCTTCCTGGCGGAGTAACGAAGGTAGAGGGCGAGGCCGAGGAGCAGGGTAGCCAGAGATATCACGTTGGCGGCTACTATTATGGTGTCTTTCAGATGCAGCCCGTAAACCGTCCAGAGGGAGACCCCAAGGGCGAGTTGGCCCAGAGTCAGCGGGCTGATGTCCTTCACTGACCGTGTCCGCCACATCTTGACCATCTGCGGCACAAACCCGAGGCTGGTGAAGAGGGCGGCCAGCGAACCGATAAGATACCAGGTCATCTAGGCTTCCTTTTCCATGACGAAGGCCCGGTGGAGGGCGTCCACAGCCTTCTTCACCTGTTTCTCGGTAATGATGCAGGTGATTCTTATCTCGGATGTGGTGATCAACTGGATATTGACGCCCTCCTGATAGAAGGCCTTGAACATCTTGGCCGCGTAGCCCGGCGTGTTCTGCATGCCGGTGCCCACAATGCTCACCTTGGCCAGGCTGGAGTCTCCGACGCACTTCTGAGCGCCGATGAGCCTGGCCACTGGCTCGATGAGACGCATAGCCTTGTCGAGGTCGCTCCGTGTCACCGTGAATGACAAATCAGCGAGATTGTTGATGCTGGCATTCTGGACGATGGTATCCACGCTGATGCCCGCCGTAGACAGCGGCTCAAAAATGCTGGCGGCGATGCCCGGCTTATCGGGCACGCCGATGACGGTGACCTTGGCCACATCCAGGTCATAGGCAATACCACGCACCTTGTTTCTAATCTCCATGGGTATCCCTCCATGAATCAGAGTGCCAGGATTTTCGCTAAAACTGGAAGCCACCAGAATGGGCATGCCGTAAAGCTGAGCGAGCTCCACGGCGCGCGAGTGCATTACCTTCGCTCCGTAGGAGGCCAGCTCCAGCATCTCCTCGTAGCCTATCTCTTCCAGCTTCTTCGCCTCGGGAATAAGGTTGGGGTCGGTGGTGTACACCCCCTCCACATCGGTATAGATTTCACATCTCCGAGCTTTCAAGCTGATGGCCAGCGCCACCGCCGTGGTATCCGAGCCTCCCCTCCCCAGAGTGGTGACGTCCATCCCGTCGCTCACGCCCTGAAAGCCCGCCACCACCACGATGAAGTCCCTCTCCAGCTCCTCCAATATCCTCTTCGGGTCCACCTGGGTGATGCGCGCCCTGCTGTGGGCAGTATCGGTACGTATGCCCGCCTGGATGCCATTGAGGCTGATGGCCTTGTGCCCCATGGCTTCCAGGGCCATGGTCATGAGGGTGCTGGAGACCACCTCGCCGGTGGCGAGCAGAGCATCCATCTCTCTGGCGTCGGGCTGAGGATTAAGCTGGTGCGCCATGGTGACGAGATTGTCTGTGGTGTCGCCCATGGCTGATACCACCACCACGACCTGGTTGCCTTTTTCCTTGGCGGCTGTGATGCGGCGGGCCACACTCTTGATCCTCTCGGCATCGCCCACCGAGGTGCCACCGTATTTCTGTACAATCAGCGCCATCTCCGTCTCCTTCTCAGGCTCTGGCCGCGGACAAAAACCGGCTCATTAGAGCATGCCCTTCCGTCACGAAGAGGCCGGTCACGCCGGCCTGCACCTCCGTGAAACGCTTCGCCCCGTTTCCCGAGAATCCGGGACCCCACATGAGGAAGGGGACCGGTTCCGGGGCATGCGTCTGGATGGCTATGGGCGTCGCGTGGTCGGGCAAGACCAGGACCCGCAGGGCGTCACCCCGCCATTCTCGGATCCTGCCGACGACCTCGCGGTCTATGTTCTCCAGCGCCTCTATCTTCTGTTTCACATAGCCGCCATGTCCGGCCTCATCCGGCGCTTCGATATGAATGACCACCAGGTCATGCTCCTGCAACGCTGCCAGGGCGCCGCTCGCCTGAGCGGCATAGTCGTTATCGGGCCCATCGGTCACGCCGGCAATATCGAGGCTGGCAATGCCAGCCATCCCGGCCATGCCCCGGAGCAGGTCTACCCCGGAGGTCATGGCAGCCTTGAGGCCGAAACGCTGCTTGAAGGGAGGCAGCTCGGGCGACTGCCTCGATCCCCAGAAAAGCCACACCGTGGTCGCCGGCATATCTCCCCTTGACCGCCGCTCCTGGTTCACCGGGTGGTCTCGGAGCACCTCCTCGGAGCGGGACATCAGGCTCCGGAGGAACTCGCTCCCCTGCCCTTTAGGCAGGAATCCCTTGACAGGCTTATTGGGAATGTCATGAGGAGGAGTGCAGACCGCCTGCAAAGTGTCCTCGTGGCCCTTGATGACGCAGAGGTTGCGGTAGCCAACCCCGGGGTAGAAGCGGACCTCGCGGTCACCCAGGCTTTCTTGCAGCGAGTGAATGAGCTGGCGGCCTTCCGCGGTGCTGATGTGGCCGGCGCTGTAGCTCCACATCTTGTCATCTCCTACGGCCACCAGGTTGCACCGGAAGACTACCTCTCCCTCCTGGAGCGGGACACCCATGCTCCTGGCCTCAATGCCGCTCCGCCCCTGATAGTAGACCTGGGGATCGTAGCCCAGGATAGACATACAGCCGCAGGCGCTGGATGGCTCCATGCCCGGCGGCACCGTCCGCACCTTTCCCAGTGCTCCCTCGGAGACCATGCTGTCCAGGTTGGGTGTGCGGGCCATCTCCAGAGTGGTCAGCGTGCCCTTTCCAGGCACGGGCCATCCCGCCGCACCATCCATTATTAAAACACAGTATTTCATCGGCATGACCACTATTTTACCAGATGCGGGGCTCCCGCACCTGTCATTGTTATGAAAACAGCCGCGTTGTCACTCCCCCCGGACATGTCATTCTGAGGCCGTCCGCAGCGGCGGAGGCCGAAGAATCTCGGATGTGGGTGTGCGTCCCCACTGCCCCGCGACTCTTCGCTGCGCTCAGAGTGACATAAGTTGGTAGGGCTACCTGCGTTCACCTTCAACCGTCCTGTACCGCTACGCTCTTCGCAATGACCGAGTGATCACTTGTATCATCGAAGCCATAAACTTATAATGACACAGCACCGGGGCGTAGCGCAGTTGGCAGCGCGCTTGGTTCGGGACCAAGAGGTCGGCAGTTCAAGTCTGCCCGCCCCGACTCTCCCCCTCGCGGTCCCCCACACCTTTACTTTTCGCCTCCTCCCACAACCCGTCCATCTCTTCAAGGGAAAGACTGTCGATGGGCACGCCCCTCTCCCGGCAGGTCCCCTCCAGGTAGCCGAAACGGGCACTGAACCTCTGGCCGGTCCGGCGCAGCGCGTCCTCAGCGTCTATGCCCAGGTGGCGCGCCAGATTGACCAGGGCGAAAAGCAGGTCGCCGAATTCCTCTGCCCTCCGCTCCGGGGCGGCAGCCTCCTTCAACTCCCTGGTCTCCTCCACCACCTTCTCCATTACTCCCCCGACGTCCGGCCAGTCGAAGCCCACCCGCGCCGCCCGCTCCTGAAGCGCCTGGCTGCAGGCCAGGGCAGGCATGTTCCGCGGTACGCCATCCAGAACGGAAGTCTCCTTGCCCTTCTCCTCACGCTTGAGCGCCTCCCACCGGTGGGTCACCTCCGCGGCGGTCTTGATCCGCACGTTGCCGAAGACGTGAGGATGGCGGTGGACCAGCTTATCGCTTATGCCCCGGATGACATCCTTGATATCGAACTCCTGCCTCTCCGCCGCTATCTGGGCCTGGAAGACCACCTGCAGGAGCAGGTCGCCCAGCTCCTCGCACAGCTTCTCAGGGTCGCCGCTGTCCACGGCTTCTATGACCTCATAGGCTTCCTCAATCACATAGGGCTTCAGGGACGCGGCTGTCTGCTCCCGGTCCCAGGGACAGCCGTCCGGTTGACGCAAAGTCGACATTATACTCGTCAGCGTCTCGAAACTGCCCGGGTCTCTCTTTTCCTGCAAGTCCGGCCTCCTTTCACCCTCACCCTTACCCTTACCCTCTCCCATCGAGGGAGAGGGTTTATCTTCTCTCTCCCCTGGCGGGAGAAGCCCTCGCCGAACAGGCGGGGGAGAGTTAGAGTGAGGGGGCTGCGGTTATTAGACAACCTCGGTCTACAAATGGGAAGGCCCCCTCTACAGTGAGAGGGGGCCTGAACATATTCTTGCGCCGGGGACTAATCTCTCCGCCGCGCGCCCGTGAGAAGAAAGACGAAGTAAAGGAGCTGAGAGACTGCCTGGAGCATGGCGGCCACATAAGTAAGCGCCGCCGCTGACAGGACGGCCCGGGCGCCATCGTATTCTTGAGCGACAATCAACCCGTTGCCCCGCAGCATCTGAAGGGCGCGGGAGCTGGCGTTGAACTCCACCGGCAGGGTAATCAGGGTGAAGAGTACCGCCGCCGCAAAGAGTATGACCCCCAGCCAGGCGACGTTAATGCCGAAGCCCGAGCCCATAGCCGAGAGGACCAATCCGACCATGACGAAGATCCAGCCCAGGGTGCTGCCCAGACTGGCCGCCGGCACCAGGGCGGTTCTCACCCGCATTGGAGCATAGCCGGCGCCGTCCTGCACTGCGTGTCCTACCTCATGGGCCACTATCCCCATGGCAGCTACCGATGTGGAGGAATAAACGCCGTCGGAAAGACGGAGCACCTTGCCGCGTGGATCGTAGTGGTCGGTAAGGTTACCCCTGGTAGCTTCAACCTTCACATGGCCCAGGCCGCTGGCCCGGAGCAGGTTTTGAGCCGCCTGCGCGCCGCTCATGCCGCGAGCGTTGGGCACCCGGGAGTACTTACTATACGCCGACTTGACCTTGGCCTGCGCGTACAGCATGAAAATAAAGGCTGGCGCCATAAACAGCAGCCACATGGGATCAAAGAACATCTACGCTATGCCTCCAAAGTGGTACCGATACATCATTGTAACAAACGCTCCTTTCCGGCGTCAAGGAATGGGGACTCGATCCCCCTCTCTCTAACTCTCTCCCTCCGGGGGAGAGAGAAGGCTTTCCCCTCTCCCATCACGGGGGCTTTGCCCCAAAAGTGCCGCCACCCTGTCATCCTGAGCGAAGCGAAGGATCTCGGAGCGGTGGGGCCTATTTCTGCATCACTAACCCCACCCAGAGATTCTTCGTCGCTTCGCTCCTCAGAATGACACTTGAGGCAAGACCCATAAAGGGAGAGGGTGAGGGTGACCCATGGGCAAGTTTCCTTTTCCCTGTGATAAAATAGGCCAATTGTCCAGCCGTGGCGAAGGAGGCCCCTCATGCCCTACAAATACATAACCGTGGAGACGGCGGACCAGGTCACCGTCCTGACCCTGAACCGTCCCGAGAGGCTGAACGCCCTCACCGAGGACATGATTTTCGAGGAGTTCCCCAGCGCGCTTCGCGAGACCAATCTGAATCCGAGCAGCCGCGCTTTGATAATCACCGGCGCCGGAGACGGCTTCTGCTCCGGGGTCGATGTGGCCAACATCAGGGCCGCCCAGGCGCAGGACCCGCTGGCCCGCCAGGACTATCTGCTGGCCAGTATCCAGATGGTAGTCAAGAGCCTGAGGGGCATGCAGATACCGGTCATCGCCGCCATAAACGGCGCGGCGGCCGGCGCCGGCGTCTCCCTGGCCCTCCTTTGCGACATGCGCCTGGCTTCGGAAAAGGCGAAGTTCAACATGGCCTTTGTCCAGAGAGGACTGGTCCCCGATTTCGCCTGTTCTTCCACCCTTCCGCGCCTGGTGGGCATGTCCAGGGCGATGGAGCTGGTGCTCGGCGGCCGGACCATCGGGGCCCCAGAAGCTCTGAGCATCGGTCTGGTGGACCGCCTTGTGCCCCCGGGGTCGCTGCTCACGGAAGCCAGGGGCCTGGCCCTGTCAATGGCCAGGGTCCCGCCCGTCACGGCCAGGCTCGCCAAGCAGGCGCTCTACGCCGGGCTGGAGAACAGCCTGGAAAAGCAGGTGGAGCTCGAGATTTACTGCCAGAAGATTTGCGTCAAGACGGAGGACTACAAAGAAGCGATAGCTTCCTTCATGGAGAAGAGAGCCCCCCAGTTCAAGGGGAAGTAAAAAACCATGTTCATCTGTCATTGCGAGTGGCAGGGGGCTGGCATTACGATTCAAAGCAGTTGCCGTCATTGCGAGGGCTAAGCCCGAAGCAATCTCATACGGTACTAGTGGCTCAGAGATTGCTTCGCCCTCCCGACTTGTCGGGAGGGGCTCGCAATGACAGGCCGTGCCAGAAGTGGCTATCTTCGCGGGAATGACAAACGGGCGTTCCCGAAAAAATGACAGTGGCGATTGCCAGACGATCTCACCGGAAAAGAGGAACGCATGAAAATAACCGACCGGATATACACCTACCCCGAGAAGGGCATGCTCGATTGCAACACCTATGTCATCAAAGATGACCTGTTGGTGATGATAGACACCGGCCTCACCGACTATCTGCCCGATCGGCTGGAGGAGATGGCGCGGGACGGCCTCGACCCCAAGAAGATAGCCCTGATTGTGAACACCCACCTCCACGGAGACCACTGCTGGGCCAACCAGTCTCTGAAAGAGTCCTCGGGTGCGAAAATCAACCTTCATCCGCTGCAGACCAAGTACTACGACCTGAATGTAAGACAGATGGCGCGCTTCTTCGGCATCGAGCCGGTGGAGTTCAGCGCCGACGGGGCGCTTGAAACCAGGCTGGAGACGGGCAAGCTGTCCTTCGAGCTCATCACCGCTCCGGGGCATTCACCGGACAGCGTCTGTTTCTACTGCCGGGAGGAGAAGGTTCTCATTTGCGGCGACGTGGTCTTCGACCACAATACGGGGCGGGTCGACCTGCCGGGCGGCAACGGGCAGCAGCTCAAAGAGTCCATTGAAGCTCTTGCGAAGCTCGATATCGAGTACGTCATGCCCGGCCACATGGGCATAGTCGAGGGACGTGAGGCCGTGAAGTCCAACTTCGAGTTCGTGCGAAGGAACGTCTTCCCCGCGCTCTAGCCAGGGCCGCACTGCGGGTCATACCACGTGGCCCCGTCGAGATGCTCTATTTGGGTATCGTAAAGGAAGCAATCATGCGCTCAAAGTAAGGATGGAACCTGTCCCAATTCTGAATATAGGTTTCGGCGCTAATGATAAACGCTTGCTGCCCAATAAGCACATAAATATCACGGGATTTACCACCGGGTCCTAGCTCTTTGACGATGTCAGTAGCAATGACACTGTTTGGCAAGGATATTGAGCCACGAGACACGACAACCGTGGTTTGGCCCCTCTGTTTCGCGCGGGCCTCATTATCAGCCAGCATGAAATTGACAAAATCATCCAGGGAAGTGAAACGGACGGTAGCTGTGTGAATGCCAACTAGTGCAGGACCGGCTATCTGAATCCTCACAAGCGCAGGGTTTGAGCTGTCGACCGTCCAGTCGCTGGGGTAGGAAATGGACCATCCATAAACCGGGTTTGAATATGCGCTTTCAGGCCACGGAGGAGTTGGTGTCGGGGTTGGGGTAACGGGTGCCGGGGTTACTGGTGGTGTTGGGGCGGGCTGTGCTATCGGGGCAGGCGCGGATGTAGGAGCTTGAGAAGGCGCAGCTGGAGTAGGAGTGGGAGTGGGTCTCTGGGCAGGCTGGCAGGCGAGGGTCACGAAAATTAGGAATAAGAGGAAGGGACCCCAAATACCTGCTTTCATCAGTCACCTCATCTATGGGAAGCGTTGGCGAATGGGAGGCTATCTTAGTTAACGTACCCCGCTCCTGTCAAGACCTCGGAAGTCCTTGGTTGGGGCAGAACCACCGTCTATCTATCTGGCTTGCGCATTTCTGGATTCCTCCTCCCGATAGCCTCTCGGCGTCACCATCCGGCCCTGGTGAACGAAGGTGGTCGAGTTGCCTATGATGACCGTCGTCTGCATGTCCACCTTCTCCAGCGGCAGGGAGGCCAGATTCGCTATCAGCACCTCCTCCCCCTCCCTCCCGGCACCGCGCACTATCCCAACCCAGGTCTGCGGCGAACGGTATTTGAGCAGTATCCGGCGCGCCTCTTCTATCTGCGTCCTCCGCCCCCTGCTGCCGGGGTTATAGAGGACAACCACCAGGTCTCCCTGGGCCGCTGCCTCCAGCCGCCTCTTGACCACCTCCCACGGCGTCAACAGGTCGCTCAGGCTGATGACGGCGAAGTCGTTCATGATGGGCGCCCCCAGTCTGGCGCTGCAGGCGCAGAGAGCCGTGACCCCGGGGATTATCTCCAGGTCAACGTCGAGGTTTTCCCGGTGTATCACCTCGAGGACCGGGCCGGCCATACCGTATATGCCCGGGTCCCCGCTGCTGACCAGGACCGCTTTCTTGCCCGATAGGGCCTCTTGAACAGCTCGCCGGGCACGGGCTATCTCTTCCCCCATGCCGAAGACGACAACTTCCTTCCCCTCCACCCGGCTTCCCAACAAGTTGATGTAGGTTGAGTAACCCAGGATAACGTCGCAGGCGTCTATGGCGTTGAGCGCCCGGAGAGTCATATCTTCGATGGGCCCCGGGCCCGTGCCTATCACAGAGAGCCTTCCTCGGCTACGGCCACCATTACCCCCCCGAAGCTTTTCCTCGGCGCTATGAGCCGCGGGTTCTTTCCCGCCAGCAGGGCGCATGGTTCGCATACTCCTTCCACTCCTATCCGGTCTTTCACCAATGAGGAACGGTGGTAGTCGCCGGCAAAGCCGCGCACCGCTTCCCGGGAGATGACACGCAAAGGGATGCCCAACTCCTCGGAAGCCGCCCGCAGGCCGGGCTCGTCCCCTTTCAGGTCTATGGTGGCCAGCCACTTCACTTCAGCCGGCGCCCGTCCAACCCCGGCCAGGACTTCCAACACCGCCTGCACCACCGCCTTCTTCTCCACGCCGCGCCGGGCGCCGATGCCCACTATCAGCGGCTTGAGGACCTCCGAAGCGGTGGTGATCACCGGCTGCGCCCCACAGGCATTGGCCACCTGAAGGGCCAGGGTGTTGGCCCCTCCCTCGTGTCCCGAAAGCAGGCTTATGGCGAATCTTCTCCCCTCATCCACCACTACCACCGCCGGGTCGCTCTTCTTGTCTCTGATATGGGGCGCCAGCACCCTCACCACGATCCCGACGGCCATGACGAACACCAGGTTCCTGTACTCCGGGAAGATGCGGCCCACCAGTTCGCCGAGGTTATCGAAATAGATGTGTGGAGATTGCTTCGTCATCCGCTTATGGCGGATTCCTCGCAATGACAAACTGACGGAAGGGGCTTCGCCCGTCTTGGACGCTCTATCTTCCTCACTACGAAGAAGATAGAGCTCGGCCCCGGGCAGGGAGAGGCGCAGTCTCTCCGCTATTGCCGCACCAGTGGCATTCAGAGCTACGATGGCGCAAGTTATCTGCATTGGGGCACCACGAAGCATGAAAACATAGCCCCGCCACAGTTGTCCGTCATTGCGAGGGCGAAGCCCGAAGCAATCTCATACGGTGCTAGTGGCTCAGAGATTGCTTCGCCCTCCCGCCAGGTCGGGATGGGCTCGCAATGACAGGCTGTGCTGGAGCTGGTAATTTCTAGGTAATCTCCCATGTCCCGATTGCATTGGGACACCACGAAGCATGGCAATATAGCCCCACCGCAGTTGTTCGTCATTGCGAGGAGCCGGAGGCGACGAAGCAATCTCACACGGCTCTGGGTAGTAGGAGCCCGGAGATTGCTTCGCTTCGCTCGCAATGACAGCGCACCGGGGGCTATTCTCACGGTAGTGACAATCTCTCGCGCAAGTCATTTCCGCGTCCGAAAAGCGTGCTCGAACTCGGCGGCGTACAGCCTCGACTTCCGGTACTTTTTGTTCAGCACCTCGCCGATGATGATGAGGGCTGTCCTCCTTATCTTAGCCCGCTTTACCTTGCCCGCGATGTCTTCTAAGTTCCCCCGGATGATGGTCTCCTCGGGCCATGAGGCCCTCTCCACCACCGCTACCGGCGTTGTCAAAGGGTAAGCCTCCGTGAGCTTGCCCACCACCTCCTCGATACGCTGGACGCTGAGGAAGATCACCATGCTGGCTCCGATTCCGGCCAGCTTGGCCAGGTCCTCCCGCGGCGGCACCGGAGTTCTGCCTGCCAGGCGAGTCAGGATGACCGTCTGGCTGACGCCGGGAAGGGTTAACTCCTGATGCAGCGAGGCGCAGGCCGCCGAAAAGGAGCTCACCCCGGGAATGGCCACGAAGTCCACCCCGTTTTCCTGGCACCAGTCCATCTGCTCCTGCGCCGCGCTGTACAGGGAGAGGTCGCCGCTGTGGATGCGGGCCACGTCCTTGCCTTTCCTCCCGGCCCTGCGGAAGACCGCCTGCAGCCCCTCCAGGTCCAGGGGCGAGGAATCTATCAGCTCGGCGCCCGGTTTGGAGAACTCCAGAAGCCGGGGGCTGATCAGCGAGCCGGCATAGACCACGATGTCGGCCTTCTCAATCGCCTTCTTGGCCCTGATGGTGAGCAGTTCCGGGTCTCCCGGTCCCCCACCGATGAAATAGACCGTCATGTCCCCTTCCGTTCCCTGGTGGCGACAATGATTACGGATAGATATCCCAGCTTCGCGTCGGTTATCGAAGAGAGGTCCCTGACCACCGTCTCGCCGGGCAGGCCGGCGCGGCTCACCAACACCGCCTTCTCCATGAGCCCCAGCCGCCGCAGGACCTCCAGCACCATACCCAGCCGGTCGGCCACCTTCATCAAGACCACGGTGTCGAACTCGCGCAAGACACGCTCCAGATGCCCGGAATCGTGCGGGACCGGCAAGATGGCTACGGCTTCTTCGCCTTCCGCCAGGGACAGGTTGGCCAGGGAGGCAGCGGCGCTAAAAGAACTTAGCCCGGGGACGGTCTCCACCGTGACCTGGGGGAACCTCTGCTGCATTATGGACAGGACATAGTTGTAGGTGGAGTAGAGAAGGGGGTCGCCCAGCGTGGCGAAGGCCACATCTTCTCCCATTTGCAGGCGCTCCACTATCCTCTCGACGGCCCGGTCCCAGTGCTGGTGCAAAGTCTCCTTGTCCCTCACCATGGGGAAGTCCAGCTCAAGGTACTGAGCGGCGCCGGTCAGCGCCTTTTCCAGAATGGAGCGCGCCAGGCTGTGCTCACCGGTGGCAGACCGGGGCACGCAGATCACGTTCACCGCCTCCAGCACCCGCTTGGCCCGCAAGGTGAGCAGGTCGGGGCTCCCGGGGCCGATGCCCACCCCGTAGAACTTGCCTAGCATGACCGCTTTCCCCTGATAATCATCACATAGTTACCTTTGTCCTCAGCCTGGGGCCCGGCCGCCTCCATGTCCAGGCGGGTCACCCTTTCCCCGGGATAGGAAAGGTCCGAGCATACCACCATCTCTCTATCCTCTATTCCCCCCGCGCGGAGGTAAAGCGCTATCTCCCGGGGGGAAAGCCGCCCATCGGTGAGCAGGGCAACTTTGGGGTGCTGTTTTACCACTTCGATAAGACCGTCCAGCTTGCGACCGTGAACGGAGTGGATGAAAGCATCTTCCCAGCTTTCCTTCAGCCTGGCGAAGGCCAGCTGCACCGAGCTTATGCCGGGAACGATCTCGTATTCCTCCGGCCTCAGGTAGCGGGCCAGAACTCCAAGAAAACTGTACAGGCCGGGGTCCCCCGAGACCAGCACCGCGATCCTCTTCCGCTGCCGGTTCTCCAGAATGTAGCTGACCGTTGTGGGCGGCTCTCCGCTGAAATCCAGCCCCCGCGCCTCTTTGCCGGGGAAAAGGCCAGTCAGGCGGGGGCTGCCCACCAGAACGTCCGCCTCCTCGATCTTCTTCCGGGCCAGCGGGATGAGGTAGTCTTCAGCCCCTGGCCCCATACCCACCACGCACACCTTCTCTACGGGCACCGGCCCAGCACCTCCCCCTTGAGGTCGAGAATAACGCACTCTACCGCCAGGACGCCATTTGCCAGCCGGGAGGCCCGACGGGCCACCGCTTCAGTTATCCTGTCGAAAACAGCCATGAGGTCGTGCTGTCTGAGGATGGCCACCGTGGCTTCAGCGGTATCCTGGGCCATGATTTCCTTCACCACGTCCTGGCCCGCACCGCAGAGGGCGGCGTAGGCGGCGATGGTCTCCATCCTGGCATCGCCCATAGTGTGATGAGTATTGAAGATGCCCACCGCTACCTTCACCAGCTTTCCCAGGTGGCCCACCAGGAGCACTTCCTCCACGCCGCTCTTGGCGCATTCCCCCAGGGCGAAGCCCACGTGGTCGCCCACCCGGATGATGGCATCCTCCGGCATGCCCAACTCTCGATTGCAGAAGCGCTCCCCCAGATAACCGGGACAGAGGGCCACCTTTCTCAAACCGGCTGCCCTGGCCACCTTCACCTGAAGTGACAGAGTGGCCCGGTAGGCTTCCTCCGACCTGGGCTCTACAATACCCGAAGTGCCCAGGATGGAGATGCCGCCCACTATTCCGAGCCTTGGATTATAGGTCATGGCCGCTAACCTCTCCCCGTCAGGCACGCTAATGGTGACCTCGGCCCCGCAGTCCCTTTGCAAGAGGGGCAAGAGCGCGGCAACCTCCTGCGCTATCATCCGCCTGGGGCCCGGGTTGATAGCCGGCTCACCGGGCGGCACCGGAAGTCCCGGCTTAGTAACCGTGCCCACGCCCCGGCCTCCGAGAATCCTGATGCCCTCCCCCCCAGGAATCAACCTCACCTCAGCGTAGATTTCCGTCCCGTCGGTAACATCCGGGTCATCGCCGGAATCCTTGATGACACCACAGCGTGCGAAGCCGCCGGCATCCTGAGCCTGTTGAAATGCCTGTCCTGAGCCTGTCGAAGGAGCCTGCCCGATGACGCCCAGTTTGAGTCTGACGCCCGAGGCCGTTTCCACCTCCACCTCGGCTACGGGCTTGCCGGAGGTCAGCATAAGCATGGCGGCCCTGGCGGCTGCCTGGGCGCACGTCCCGGTGGTGTACCCCTTTTTCAGCGTGCGCTCCGGTCCGGCGCTCAGCCGCTCTCCCTCAGCTCGCCTCTCCGGGTGAAGCGCCTCAGCAAGAGGGCGGAACCGCCGCCGAGGACAGCCCAGAAGAACACCTGGCCGGACAGGGAGAGAATGCGGAAGTCCCAGACGAGGTCGGCCGGCGCCGTGACGGCGTCGGGGTTAGGGGGCATGAGAAGAGCGAGCAAGACGGCCATGACGCCGTAGAGCGCCACCGCCGGTAACAGCCGCTGCGCCTTCGACGCCGAAGTCCACCACCTGCCCAGCAGCCGGTAGCTCAGCCAGGCGAGCGCCACCGCCAGAACGGAAAGAGCGATGAAACCGAGCTGGATGCTCTCCCGGAAGTAGAGAGTCTCCGGGTCTCCCACACCCGGCGGATTAGCCGGGTACTTCAGGAAAGGGACCAGGCCCACCGACCACCACAGTACTGCTGCCAGCGCCACTGCCTTAATATCGGGCCACCGGCCGGGGAAGCGCCGCCCCAGGAGGGCGAAGACGGCAGCGAAAACGACGCCTGCCGCCAGGCCGTAGAGGGCGCTGCCCACTATCAGCATCCCCTTCTGAACCCCCCGGGAGACCAGCGGTGCGTAGCGGGCGGCCTGGCCGGGCGCCATGGCCGCCTCGTCCTCCAGGGCGATAGCGCGGTCAATCACGGGCTCGGTGAGCACGAAATGGTAGAGGCCCATGACTAGCCCGGCGACCAGCCCGGCGAGAAGGGCCGCCTTCAGCACCGGGTAGAAACGGTCGGGACTCATCAATGGCACATAAAGCCGGCGGCGTGCCGCACGTCGTGGAAGACCTCGTGCAGCAGGTCCATGGTCTGGCCTGTCTGGCCCACCATGGCACGCACGGCCTCAGTCTGGTACAGGGCGACGAGGTAGAGGCCCGCCGTGGAGGCCAGAAGGACCGGCCAGTAAGCCGAAGCCTTCCCCAGGAATCCCCCATGCCTTTTCGTTGCTAGAGTGTTCATCGTGCACCTCCTATAAATTTGGACTTACTCAGGTCGTTTTGCAACCCACCGCCCTTTTCTGTCATTGCGAGGGCGAAGCCCGAAGCAATCTCATACGGCCCTAGGGGCACAGAGATTGCTTCGCCCTCCCGACAAGTCGGGATGGGCTCGCAATGACGCCGTTCCATCAGTAGACGTCCTCACTACTGTAGGTTTCCATCGACGGCGGCGAGCTTGACCAGCGCGTTCACTATGGAAGCAGCTACGGCGCTCCCCCCCCTTTCCGAGAGGTTGGTGATGCGCGGCTGCCCTTCCAGCTCGTCGAGGTGGCGCTTGGCCTCCAGGGCGCCCACCAGGCCGACGGGCACTCCCACCACCAGCGCCGGCTTCACGCGCCCGGTCTCCACCAGCTCGATCACCTTGAGAAGGGCCGTCGGCGCGTTTCCGACCGCCACGATGGCGCCCTCCATCCTGTCGGCGAGCTGCTCCATGGCCAGGCTGGCCCTGGTGTCACCCCTCACCTCGGACAGCCCCTTCATATCCTGGATGCGGCACAGCACCTCGCCGGGGTAGCCGGTGGATATTCCGGCCCTGACCATGTTGGCGTCCACAATGACAGGTCGCCGTTCCCTTATGGCTCTTATAGCCGCGGTTACCGGGTCGCCGTGAAAACGAAGTGTGAGGGCGTAGCTGAAATCCGCGGTGGCGTGAACGACGCGCTTAACCACCGCGCTTTCCCCCGGTGGAAACGGGAGCGGACCAAGCCTCTTCTCTATGATTTGGAAGCTGGCCGCCTCGATCCCGGCAGGAGACTTCAAGGGAGCTTTCTTCGGGGGCTCCACTTCCCGCTGCAGGCACTCTAGGACCAGGTGATACATCCCGGGGCTTTGCAGCAAAGGCGGGGTTAAGGTAAAGCTTACGCCGTCGCGTTGAGCAAGGGCTTTCTCCAGCAGGGAGGGAACATCTTTCACCAGGTGATTCCCGTTCACCAGGAACAAGCACAACACCACTATTTGCCGGCATCCCTTGCCGATCAATTTCGTCAGGCTGGTGGGAATATCCGGCATGGCCAGCTCCATGAAGGCCGGCTCTACCAGGTCAGAATCCAGGTCCGCGCGGAGCCTGGCCACCATATTGGTGACCAGGTCACCGGCCTCCGCCCGCCGTGAGCCGTGAGCGAGGACCAGGATTCCCTTGTGGTTCGTTTCTTTTTCCATGAGACCTGCGCCCCCAGGAAACAAAAAACCCCTCACCTCTTCAGGTGAGGGGGCAAAAATTTCCAGCCCTCCCCCACGGAGGTACAGAGAACATCTTGAGGCTGGCGTTCTGGCTTGTGGTAGCTAAGCTACCATTCACAGCGGCGGGGCCGCGGCGGACTTTCACCGCCTTGCATTCCAGTTGGGCCCTCGGTCACCCTCGGGCGCCTCAACTAACTATTAAACTGGGGGCAGTATACACAACCGAAAATGGGCAGTCAACCCCCTGGCACCGAGCTACTTGTCATTGCGAGGCCCGACTGATCGGGACGAAGCAATCTCGCCACAACGCTATTGAGATTGCTTCGCTTCGCTCGCAATGACAGCTTAGGTTACTGAATGGCCCCGGCTCGCTAGTTCTTGCCGCCGAGCCGGGCCCCCTCCCTGCCATGCACCTTCTTGAGGAACTCCTTGATTTGCTCGGCGGTGCGGTACTTTGCCTTCTCGTACCCGTCGCGGTGGGTCATCTCCTCCGCCTTGCGGCGCGCCCTCATCCTTTGCTCCGACGCCGGTAGAGGCGCCGGGTAGCCGATGGGCGTCATGTCGTAGACCATGACCTCCTTCGGGATACCCAGTAATTGCTTGATCTGCACCTGAGGCAGGGGGTTATTCACCGCTGAGACCCACCGGGAGCCCAGCCCGAGGCTGGTTGCCGCCAGCTGAATATACAGAAAGGCGCTGGCGAGCCCCGAGGCGAAGTGCTGGAGGCCGTCCGGGCCGTGATTGTAGATAGCGTTCACCGTCATGCCTTCCTTAGTGCGGTGGTCGCCGCAGACCAGGATAAGGACCGGCGCATTTGCATAGTTGGGCCGTGCCCCCGGTTTTCTGTTGGCCGGGCCGGGATGTCTCAGTTCCGGCTCCCGGGTCATCTCCATCTTGTGGGACGTCACCTCGTCTTCGGCGAGGATATCCACTATCTTCTCCTTCAACTTCTTGTTCCTGATGACCACGAACTCCCAGGGCTGCGTGTTGGCCCCGGAGGGCGCCCAGCGGGCCACCTCGATAATCTTGTCTATGTACTCATCGGGAACGGGGTCGGATTTGAAGGCGCGCACGCTCCTTCTCTTCGCCACCAGTTGCAACAGATCGTCGTACTGCATTGACTCGCCCCTTTCTCCAGTCCGAGGAAACAGTGAGCGGCATGATAGCAAGCGCGTCGGGAGGCGTCAAATGAGGTGGTTCTTGCGGGCCGCAACCGGGGTTTCAGCGCTGGAGCAGCAGGCTCAACTTTGCCGGGTTGCTGTTCCGCATCATCGCGTCTTGCGGGGCAACTACATTCCTCTTCACTAAGTCGGCCAGCGCCTGGTCCATGGTCTGCATACCCTCCATGGTGCCCATCTCTATGTTTGGGGGTATCTCAAAGGTCTTACCCTCGCGGATGAGTCTTCTGATGATGCTGCTGGCAAGCATTATCTCAAAGGCGGCTACTCGCCCCCCCTCGATTCGAGGCAGGAGCATCTGGGACAGCACCGCCTCGATCACCTGCGACAGTTGCAGTCTTATCTGCTGCTGCTGACCGTACGGGAACATGTCGACCATCCGGTCGATGGACTGCGCGGCGTCGATAGTGTGCAGGGTGCCGAGGACCAGATGGCCCGTCTCGGCGGCCATCATGGCGGTGCTTACGGTGGCCAGGTCCCGGATCTCACCGATGACCATTACGTCCGGGTCGTGACGGAGAGCATGTACAAGCGCACTCGAAAAGGACCTGGTGTCGTCCCCCAGGTCCCGCTGCCGTATGAGGCATTTCTCGTTGCGAAACAGGAATTCAATCGGGTCCTCGATTGTAATGATATTTCGCTTCTCGGTCTCGTTGAGATGATTGATCATGGCTGCCAGAGTGGTTGACTTGCCACTGCCGGCAGGGCCGGTCACCAGGATGAACCCTCGTGGCCTGAGGACAAGCTCCTTACAGAGCTGCGGCAGGCCCAAGTCGTCGATGGAGCGGATCGTGAACGGCACGAGCCGGAAGACGAGGCTCATGCTGCCTCTCTGCTGCAGCGCGTTGACTCGGAACCGGGCCAGCCCGGGAACGGCGTAGGCAAAGTCCAACTCGTGCTCGCTGTCGAAGGCGACCCTCTGCGCCTCATTAGAGACCTGTTCAAAGGCAAGTTCAACATCATCGGGTGTGAGCGGCGGCGATTCCTGTTCCGGCGTGAGAACTCCGTCGATGCGGAGCACAGGCGGGCTCTGCACAGTCAGATGTAAGTCTGACGCGCCCTTGTTCACCATGACTCTCAGAAGTTCGTCTACCTGCATATTGGCATCTCCGAAATTCCGGCAGCCGGCAGCCGTAGCTTAGCCCGGCGGCCTTAAGCCAAGGGCTCTGGTGAGGCCGAGCAAGAGAATCCGCTGGCTTCCAGACCTCAGGAAGGCGTCCGCCACCATGGGGTCGAATTGAGCGCTGCGGCCACGCACTATCTCGGCGTTGGCAGCATCGACACTCATTGCGCCCCGGTAGGGGCGCTCAGAGGTCATTGCGTCATAGCTATCAGCCACGGCCAGGATTCTGGCGCCCAACGGTATCTTTTCGCCCTGCAATCCGTCCGGATAGCCCCGCCCGTCGTAGCGTTCGTGGTGGTGTCGCACCATCTCCAGGGTGCTCTTTTCGTCGACCACAGGATTCAGGATATGCTGCCCAATGTCAGGATGTTCACCCATATGCCGAAACTCTTCGTCCGTGAGTTTGCCCGGCTTGTTCAGAACGGCTTCTCTCACTCCTATCTTGCCGAGATCATGGATCAACGCGCCCAGCCTTATCTTCTCAACTCTGTCCGACGGTATATCCAATTCCTTGGCTACGGCCACAGCCATTCGGGCTACCCGCTGCGAGTGACCGCTGGTGTACCTGTCCTTAGCCTCAAGAGCGTAGGCCAAAGCAGTTATGGAGCTGAGAAATGAGGCGCGGATTTTCCCCGCCTGTTCTTCAACCTTCCCCTCGAGATGCTGGCGGTAATCCCTGTTCTCGAGCTCCAGTCTCCGTTTCTCAAGGGCGCGCTGTGCGCTCAAGATAACCTCATCAAGATTAAAAGGTTTGGTCAGATAGTCATAGGCCCCTTCTTTCATACACTGAATCGCAATGCTGGTATCCGACACGGCAGTAGCCATGATGACTGCGGTATCTGGATGGCAGAGCTTAATCTCAGACAATAGCTCAACGCCTGATTTACCAGGCATCGTAATATCCAGAATCACTAGCTCCACTGCGTCACCGTTGAGTTTGTCCTGAGCCTGGTAAGCGTTACCAGCTTCCTCACAATAATAGCCTGCGGCCGACAGCTTCTGCTGCAGCACCCTCCGCACTACGGACTCGTCATCAACGATGAGTATGCGTTCCTGTCTGGCGGTCATCTCTCCAATCGCCTCAAGGCGTCTCTTACCACGGCTACTAGCTCGTTCGGGGCAAACGGCTTGAGCAGGAACAGCCTGCCGCTCTGTTTCAGGAAATTCTCGGTATCGCTACCCATCACGTCTCCGGTGGTGAATATCACCCCGCGAACCAGCTCCGGATGTTTCTCAGTGATGCTTTGATAAAGCTGCTTGCCATTCATCACCGGCGTCCGTATGTCAATCAGAATAAGGTCGTAGTCTCTATTCCACAACATGCCTTCAGCCACACTGCCGTTGACGGCAACGTCTACTTCCAACCCTTCCCCGGTAAGGCTTTGCACGCAGACCCGGCTGATCACCGGTTCATCCTCGACCACCAGAATTCTTCTTGCCGCAACACCGCTGTTCTTCACTCTATTCCCTCCCTGTCACCCAGAGGCAGCTCTATGACGAAGGTAGCTCCCTTGCCGAGTTCGCTTTCGGCGAAGATACGGCCGCCGTGCGCGGCTACTATGCCGTGGCAGATGCTTAGCCCCAGCCCGGTCCCCTTGCCCACCTCCTTGCTGGTGAAGAACGGGTCGAAGACGTGCCCCAGGTTTTCTTTAGGAATTCCGGTACCATCATCACTAAACGAAGCCCTGACGATGCCCGCCCCTTTTTCCGTGGTTATCATCAACTCTCCCCTGTTGTGCGCCTGCACCATGAAATACTCAGCATTGATGATGATGTTAAGGAAGACCTGCTGCAGCTGGAAATCGTCCGCCACGATTTCCGGCAGGTCAGGTGCGAGACGGCTGATAACGCGGATATTGCTCACCGTTTGCTCGTAGGCGCGCAGTTCAAGCACCCTCTGAATGACGCTATTCAGACTGACCAGTTGGCGTACCGCAGGATGCTTTCGAGCGAAGGTAAGGAGGTTCTTCACTACCTTGGCGGCACGCTGGGCCTCGCTGCAGACAAGTTTCAGGTCTTGTTTGACGTCTTCGTCGGTGACCCTTTCTAAGAGGAGAGAGGACAGGCCGAGCACTCCGGTAAGCGGGTTGTTCAACTCGTGGGCGATTCCGGACGCCAACTCGCCGATAGACGCCAAGCGGTCGGTGATGATGAGTTGCTCCTGCATCCGTTTGCGCTCGGAAATGTCCTCAGCCACCTTTACAAAATGAGTGATAACGCCTTCCCGGTTCTTGACAGGCGCGATTGAAGCTGCTTCCCAGTAGAGTTCGCCCGTCTTCTTGTAGTTCTGTAACTCCCCGTGCCATTCCTGTCCCCCGTGGAGCGCGTCCCACATCGGCCGCGACTCCTCGGGTGACGATGTGCCCCGGGCGCCCGCGTTTGTTCCCACGATCTCGTGGCGTTCAAAGCCCGTTATCTGGGAGAACCTGGGGTTGACGTACTGGATGACCCCCTGGGCGTCTGTCACAGTGACTATTGCTGGACCCTGTTCCACGGCACTGAGCAGCTTGCTGATCTCTTCCTCCGCCCGTTTGCGGTCGGTGATGTCACGCACGATGGCCATTTCGGCGGGGCGTCCCTCGTATTCAATCCGGCTGGCGTTTGTTTCGACGAAGACCTCCCGGCCATCCTTACTGAGAATCGCTATTTCATACTTGCCCTGCGCCTCCTCGCCGCACATCCTCTTCCGGTAGCTCTCTGCCACGGGTGCTCTGTATTCCGGGGCAATGAAGTTGAGGAAAGGCTCGCCCAATGCCTCTTCTGGTGAGAAACCGGTCATCTCACCCAACCTGGAATTCACGAATTTAAGGGTCCCATCCTGAACGATGATGATCCCGTCGTTGCTTCGTTCCACGAGAGTGGAGTACTTACCCTCCGACCTTCTCAGCTCCTCCGCCGCCTGCCTAAGCTCTGCCCTCCTCCGTATCTTCTCAATACCCAGAGAGATGTCCCCGGCCAGTTCCACAAGGACGTCGATCTCAGCGTTGTCAAAGGCATCCGGCGTCGCAGAGCAGACGCTCAGGGCGCCGATCACATTATTCTCAACCATCAGGGGCAGTGCCGCAGACGACCGGCAGCCGCGCCTAAGGGTCTCCTCACGCCAGGGAAGGTACCGTTCGTCGTGCAAAATATCCCGAACAACCGAGGGGCTGCACGTCCTCATCGCCGTGCCTGTCGGCCCCCGCCCGTATTCTGAATCGTCCCAGGTCACCTTAACGGCGGACAGATAGCCGTCTTCGAAACCCACCTGCGCTACAGGGAGGACATCGAAAGAGTCCTTTGACGTGAGGCCGATCCAGGCGACCCTGTAGTTGCGCCCGTCAACCAGGGCGGCGCACGCTTCGCGCAGCAGTTGCGACTCATCGTCGGTCCTCACAATCAGCTGGTTGACGTTCCTGACAGTCAGCATGACACCGTACATGTGGAGAAGTCTTTGCTCTGCACGCTTGCGCTCGGTGACGTCAAGAGAGAGGATAAAGACGCCCTCTGGAACAGGCTCGACCCGCAGCTCAAACCAGCCTTTCTCACCATCTGGATAGGTGAATTCATTTTCCATCCGGTGCGAGGTACGGTTTTCCATGCAACGCCTGAGGTGGGCAAACATCTCTGTGTTCTCGATGCCAGGGTATGCCTGCATCATGGTTCGGCCGAGCAACTCCTCTTTGGGACGCCGACCCTGTCCGGCAGCAGCGTCATTGAGATAGCGGTAGCACCAGTCGAAGCCGATGACCTGACACCCCTCCAGCATGCCGTCCAGCGTGGTGCGGTAGCGTTCTTCTGACTTGCTTAGCTCAGCTGTCCGCTCAGCCACCAACTCTTCGAGGTGCTCGCGATGTTCTCTCAGCGCCTCCTCCACTTTCTTACGCTCTTCAATCTCCCTTTCCAGTTCAGCTTTGGTTGTGGTTACATCTTTCAAGTTGGCAGTCATCTGGTTGAAGGCGCGGGCTAAATAACCGATTTCGTCATTCTTCTTCTCTTCAATCTTGAAATCCAGGTTGCCGGAGCCAATGACAGCAGTCCCGGCTTGGAGCGTCGCAATGCCTTTCAGCACTCGCCTCTGCGTCATAAAGTAGTTGACGAGGGAATATGCTACGAAGACTCCTATCATGATGAAGGTGACGAGCATGTTGGTTTGCTTCAGTTGCTCGGCTTGGGCATGTAACATTCCTGATAAGCGGTTAGCATCCGAGACTAGTTCCTGGACCTGGACTTCCAAGCGGCTCCATGAGACCTGCAGCAGTGCAAGGTCGATAGTTCCCTGGTTTTGAGGGAGACTGCCAACAGTGGACGCTACGCTGCCAAATACGACTCGTAGCTGCGCTGAGTTTGCCTGCATATTACGGACAGTAACCTGTTGCTCCGGATTCCTGTACTGCAGTCTGGCCACGTCACTGGAGAAGGATGTAAACCGGGAATGCCACCTGTCGAGTAGCTGGCTTTCCCGGTGAATCACGTAGCCATTCGCCAGGTAGCCTAGCTCCCCAGCCCCCCGAGCGATACTATCGGCAATCTCCTCCTGTTCGCCAGATCTTATTATCTGCTGGTTCGTGATAATCGCCGAGGCCGAAACAACCCCCAGGACGACTCCGAACAGGAGCACGGTCATGATAAGCTGCGATCTAATTCCCATAGTTTCCCGTTTTAGCGGATAATGTTCACCGCTCCAGGTTTTATCGCTTTGAGTCCATCTTCGTGAATGTAATCCAGGAAATTAGGCACCTGCTTTTCAGTGGTGAGATTGTTCTTTATCATCCACCTCGCTTGGTCTTCCATGGCCGCAATGAGAGACTCGTTGAGCCGGAGGGAAAATTGATGTGCTGGCCAGATGGTTTCGATATACCTGTCATCGTAACCCAAACGTTTTTGTATAATGGCTCTGGCCTGGTTAGGATTGCGGATTAGGTAGTCCTCAGCCTGAGCCAGCGACTTCAGGAACCGTTCAACCACACCGGGATGGTTCTTAACCCAGTCGTCGGCAGTGACCACGGCGCAGTATATCGGTTGTCCACTTTGAACATCCCAAACACTTACCTTGTCTCCCAGTTTATCTTGGATAGCAATGACATTGGGTTGCCAGGCAACGACGGCGTCAACCTCTCCGTTTATCAATGCTTCTACGGCTTGCGGGGCCTGGACGTCAACGATAGTTATTTGATTGGCGTTAATTCCTTGCAAATAGAGGAACCTGCCAAGCATGAAGTCCGCCGCCGATTTCGTTGGTACCCCGACCCTTTTCCCCTTGAGGTCCTGGATGTTCTGGATGCCGCGGTCTTTCCGGACAATCAACTTCATGTGCATAAACATGTCGATGCTTGTAAGCGTTAGAATGCGTTCCTTGGCAAACGCCCGTCTGACAATGGCAAGCTCGGCCGCGGTAGCGATGTCTACTTCGCCTTTCATCATGCCCTCGACCGCGGCTGCCCCCGACGGATAGTTGTCTTTAATAGTTATCTGGAGACCGTTGGCCTCGAAGTACCTCTGGTTCTCGGCAATGTATATGAGTGAGTTCACCGCAGTGGACTCCATTCCGATGGTGACAGGTTCGGCGTCTCCCGAATAGCCTCTGGGGGAGCAAGACGATGAACCAAATCCGGACGACAGCCCGGCGAGAATAGCTAATGTTATGACCAGAATCCTTTTCATTGCGTCACAAATTCAAGTCCGCTCGGTCGAGGACCTGGCCACTCTGTGGACCCGGTTGACCTCGGCCCTGAGTCTATCGACCTCACTTCTCGTGAACAGACGCCAGCCTCTCCTGTCCCTGTGCTCCGCGTCCAGGGACGACCCTTCCCTGATCCATCGAAAAAGGGTGTTCTTGGCTATGCCGACAAGCGCGCAAACCTCGGCGGTCCTGTAGTAGGTCTGACCATCTACCGTCAGGGGCATATGAGACCCTCCGATACTATCTGGCTATACTCAATAGTATTCTTGGCAGTGCGGCTTAGCAATCCCCCAATGGGACTATTTTCGATGGGTGAATAGTACTGGCTATCGATGACGCGCGGATTCTTGCACGGTGGATGTTCATCTTCCTTGACAAGCATGCCCTAATCTGTTTTCATATTGGCTTGTGCCCGCGGCTTGCAATCCCATCGCCCACGCTTGAGTCCATCAATAAGCCGCGCCTCGTGGTGCAGGGTGTCTATTGCTGAGCAGAGGAGGACGCGATGGTGGCTACCGAGTCGATTCAGTGCGACATTCTGATAATCGGCGCCGGGGCGGCCGGGATGACCGCCGCTATCGAGGCGAAGAATGCCGGGGCGGACGTGGTACTCATCTCCAAAGCCGACCTGGGCAAGGAGACGGCCACCTCTCTGGCCAGGGGAATGTTCCCCGGCAAGAGCCGCGGCGGAAAGTTGGACATCCCTGGCTACGACCCCCGGCCCGGCGACTACCTCGAAGACTACTCGCTGATAAGGAAGCTCGATGCTGAGGTCCCGAGTCAGCTCGACAACATGATAAAGCTGGGCGCGAAGATAACCAGGGAACCGAGCGTCGGCGGCCACTTTATGTACCGCACATGGGAGGGCACACGGGTCCACGGCGGTACGACCATCCTGTTGCGGCAGGCTAAGGTGGCGGAGGAGATGGGAGTGCGGGCCGTCGAGGGATGCACCATCGCCGGGCTGCTGAAGGATGATGGTAGGGTGACCGGCGCCTTCGGCCTCCTGGCCGATGGGACATGGCTGTCCGTGTTCGCCCGCGCGACCATTCTGGCCACCGGAGGCGGAGCAGGCGTATACCAGGTCAACTCCACCGCCAGGGATATCCTGGGAGACGGCTACGCTATGGCCCTGAAGTCCGGCGTCACCCTGCGCAATATGGAATTCGTTCATTTCTACCCGGTGGGGCTTAGGACCCCCGGCGGGAGGTACGTCCACTGCAGCCCGCCGACCCTGTGTATGAAGAATGCGCGGCTGGTGAACGAGAAGGGCGAGGATATCATCGAGAAGCACTTCGGTTTCTCTCTCCAGAAGGGCATGCCTCCCC